>CAMHDC010000001.1 GCA_946183765.1 uncultured Clostridia bacterium
TGAAATCCGTCAAACGCAGCGACATGTGCGGTGCGTTTGACACACCGCAGGCCACGCCGCCCGGTACGCCAACGGCGCATAGGCGGGGCCTGGAAGCGAAGCGAAGGCGGAGCCCACAACAGATACGATTTATCGTATCTGTTGTGCGTACTGGGCTCTCGGGCCCCCCACGTACCGGGGCCGGGAGAAGGCCAGCACCAGGTTCGCTTCGCCGATTTTCCGCAGGGGAGAGTGGACCGGCACCACCACGGGCCGCATATGCATGCCGATCAGGGTGTCGCCGACGTCCATGCCCAGGGTGGCCTTGGATTGCAGCCCCTCCACCATGACGGGGTCCGCACACTGCTCGTAGAAGGCGGTGATGCAGGCGCCGCCGGCGTGGGCGTGGGGGCGCACCCACACCTCGACGAGGCCCAGCTTCTCCGCGTCCGCCCGCTCCAGGCACAAAGAGCGGTTGATGTGCTCGCAGCCCTGGACGGCCAGAATGAGCCCCGCCTCCTTCACGGCGGGCAGGACGCCCTTCAAAATGGCGGCGGCGGCGTCCGCACTGGAGTTGGAGCCGATGCGGCTGCCCACGGTCTCGCTGGTGGAGCAGCCCAGGACCATGAGCTGGCCGGGCCGGGGCTTCGCCGCCTGGAGCAGGATATCCATGGCCTCCCGGGCCTGCTGGGTGATCGATTCAAAATCCATATCCGTTACCTTCTTCTTTTATGATGGCTCCAGTATAGCACATTCGCCGCGGATATGGTATACTGCTTTCATGGAATTTACGGACGCTTTGCTCCAATGGTATGACTCCCACAAGCGCGCCCTGCCCTGGCGGGGGGCGGGGGACGCCTATGCCGTTTTGGTGTCGGAGATCATGCTCCAGCAGACCCGGGCGGCGGCGGTGATCCCCTATTATGGCCGGTTCATGACGGAATTGCCCACGGTGGAAGCTTTGGCCGCCTGCGACGAGGAACGGCTGCTGAAGCTGTGGGAGGGCCTCGGCTACTATTCCCGGGCCCGGAACCTGAAGAAGTGCGCTCAGGCGGTGGCGGAAGAATACGGCGGCCGGTTCCCCCGGACCGCCGAACAGCTGCAAAAGCTTCCGGGGATCGGCCCCTACACCGCCGGCGCCATCGCTTCCATCGCCTTCGGCCGGCCTGAGCCCGCCGTGGACGGGAACGTGCTGCGGGTCATGGCCCGGCTTAGTGAGGACGACGGGAACGTGACGGACCAGAGGGTCCGGGACCGGTGGACCGCCTTTCTGCGGGGCAGGATGGGCGATCGGCCCGGGGATCTGAACCAGGCCTTTATGGATCTGGGGTCCCTCGTTTGCCTGCCCAAAGGCCCCCTGTGCGACAGCTGCCCCCTGGCCTCCTTCTGCGGGGCCCGTGCCCACGGGACCCAGGCTCTGTACCCCAACCGGGGCGAGAAGAAGGCGAAGCGGCAGGAGGATCTGACCGTGTTCGCCGTGAGAAGCGGCGACAGCTTCCTGATCCGCCGCCGCCCGAAAACGGGCCTCCTTTCGGGGCTGTACGAGCTGCCCAACCGGCAGGGACACCTTTCCCGGACCGAGATCGGCGAGGCGCTGACGGAGCTGGGCGTCCGGCCCCTGGGAGCCTGGGAGATCGTCCGCCGGCAGCACGTCTTCACTCACGTGATCTGGTCCATGCAGGTGGTGCGGCTGAACGCGGAACTTGTGGAGGTGCCGGGATACGCCTGGTATTCGGGCAGCGAGCCCGTCCCCGAGGCGTTTTTGAAATGTTTGCGATAGACAGAAAGGAGGACGGCCATGGTTCGATGGGATAAGGTGCTGCTGCTGTTCTTTGGCCTTTCCCTGGTGGGCTGGGTGTGCTTCGTCTACGGCGTCCTGCGGGAGCGCTGGTTCCGCCGGAAGCTGGAACGGGAGACGGAGCAGGCGGAGGCCACCGTCCTTCAATACACCGTCAAGACCGTGTCCGAGGGCCGGTATCGGACCCGCAACGGCTATTTCCCCGTCCTCAGCTTCCCCGTCAACGGGAGCGAAGCACAGATCCAGGCCAAGGAGGAGCTGAAGCCCGAGGAGCATCCCGAGGGCTCCAAAGTCACCCTGTGGTTCGATCCCTACGATCCCAGGCATCTGCATATGACGCCGGACGACAACGAGATCGGCAGCGGTGTGAAGCGCCTGAGCCTGTTTTTCATCCTGGGCGCGGCCGTGGTGAGCCTGATCGTCGGCGTCTTTGCATTTCGGGGATAGATTGGGAAGGGGCTTTTGCCATCCGCCGCTGACAGCCTGCGCGTATTTTGAATCGAGAAGAGATTTTCCGCACACAATAGACACCGACCCACATAGGATGAAAGGAAAGCGTTTCATCGGGAAGGAAAGATCGGTGTCATCCTGGATCATTCAGACAATGGAATACGACGTGGACCTGGAAGCTCTGCTGGAAAGAAGGCTCCGGGAAAGCGGCGCGCCCTACGCCCTGTCGGCGGCGCTGGGCGGCGTAGGCGTGCGCATGGAGGGGCGACAGGGGCTGAACGCTCTGGCGAAGGCGCTGAGCGCGGTGCTGATCCACGATCTGGCCCCCTTCGAGGTGGCGGCCATGGCGGACGAAACGCCCCTCGGCCTGGAGGACAGACGGCAGGTCCTGAGCCGGGCGGTGGACGCGGCGCGCAAGCGGGAGGATCTAAGCGAGGTCGCTGCCCGGCTCGGCGAGTACCTCCGGGAGGAGGGGAAGCTGTGCCTGGAGGGCTTTTTGCGGTTTCGGATGCGCTCGACCCTGCTCTTTTGGCGGCTGTGCGTGGAGGACGCCTTTTCGGGGGTGCTGCTGGAAAAGGAATACGGCGAAGCGGCGGACGTGCTCCGGCTTCTGCTGAACGCCCGGCCGCCCCGGTGTCCGTCCCTGCGGCTGTGTCTCCACGGGGACGGCCTCTGCTCCCTGACGGACGGGGAGGAGCTTCGGATGGAGTACGTGGACGAAAGCGGCGAGGGGATCATCAGCCTGCTCATCGGCATGGCCCCGGCCCGTCTCTTCGTCTACGACCTCTCCGGCGGCGCCCGCAAGGAGCTGGTCCACGCCCTCACCGAGATATTCTCCGGCCGCGTCTGCCTGTATACCGGAGAGTTTCCATAAATATTGCTTTTCTCCGCGCTTCTGCTGTGGTATACTGATACGACAGGAGGCGCGTATGGCGTATCAGGCATTGTACAGGACCTACCGGCCCGAGCGGTTCGGGCAGATGGCGGGTCAAAAGCATATCACCACCATCCTCATGAACCAGGTGCGGGAGGGGCAGCCGTCCCACGCCTATCTGTTCTGCGGCTCCCGGGGCACGGGCAAGACCACCACGGCCCGCATCCTGGCCAAGGCTATCAACTGTCTTCACCCCGAGAACGGGGAGCCCTGCCTGGCGTGCGACAGCTGCCGCACGGCCGCCGGGCAGAACGCGGACATCATCGAGATCGACGCCGCCAGCAACAACAGCGTGGATAACGTCCGCGATCTCATCTCCCAGGCTCAGTTCGCGCCGCTTCAGTTAAAGTATCGGGTCTTCATCATCGACGAGGTCCACATGCTCTCCGGTTCCGCCTTCAACGCGCTGTTGAAGACGCTGGAGGAGCCGCCGGAGCACGTGGTGTTCATATTGGCCACTACGGAGCCCCAAAAGCTCCCGGCCACCATCATCTCCCGCTGCCAGCGGTTCGACTTCCATCGGCTCACCGTGCCGGAGATCATCGGCTATATGCAGTATATCCTGAAGGCGGACGGGGCCTCTGTGGAGCCGGATGGCCTCAGGATCATCGCCCGGGCGGCGGACGGCGGCATGCGGGACGCCCTGTCGCTTCTCGATCAGTGCCTGTCCTTCTGCGGCGGCAAGGTCACGGCGAAGGACGTGCAGAACGTGCTGGGCATCATGGACGAGAACTTCCTCTTCGACATGGCGGACACGCTCCTTTCCGGCGACGCCAAGGGGGCGCTGACGGATCTGGATCAGGTGGTGCGCCAGGGTCGGGACATGGCCGTCTTCGCCGGGGAGCTGGCGGGGCATCTGCGCTCGCTCCTGCTGGCCAAGGCCTGCGGCGACTGCGCGGATCTCCTGGCGGTGACGGCGGACCGCATGGCCCGCTATCAGAAGCAGGCCCAAAAGCACGCCAACGCCCGCATCCTCTACGCCATGGAAAAGCTCATGGCCGTTCAGAACGATATGCGCTACTTCCCCTCGCCCCGGATGCTCCTGGAAACGGTGCTGGTGCGGATCGCCCAGCCCGTGGACGACGAGAGCGTGGAGGCCCTCTCCGCCCGCCTCGCTTTGGTGGAGGAGAAGCTGAAAAACGGCGTACCCGCGCCGGCCCCTGCCCATGCCTCTGCACCGGCACCGGAGGCAGCGCCGGTCTATGACGAGGACTATATCCCCGAACCGCCTCCGGAGGAGGGGTATCTGCCCCCGGAAGCGTACGAACCGGAACCGGCCCCTGCGCCGGCGGCGCCTCAGCCCCGGCCCGAACCCAAGCCGCAGCCCAGGATGGAGCCTCCGGCCCCCAAGGCGGAAGCGCCCCGGCCCAAGCCCGCCCCTCAGCCTGCGGCGGGCGGCGACGCCGACGCCCTGTGGAAACAGGTCCTTGCTCGGGTCCAGAAGGTGAACGCCTTCGTGCGGCAGCTGGCGGCCTACGGCCAGGCCGCCGAGCTCACCGAGGACCAGCTGACGGTGACCTTCCCGCCGGAGTACGCAGGGAAGCTGAAGATGCTCAATTCCCGAAGCGTGGCCACCATCCAGGGGGAGCTGGACGCCCTCAAACCCGGGGTGCGGCTGCTCCTGCGGGAGGGGGAGAACGACAGCGACGTGGCGGACCTGGTGGGCCTCTTCAAGGACAAACTGACGATCACCTGAACATAAACAAATCTTTTTTACGGAGGTATTTCATATGGCAAAGCACGGCGGATTCCCCATGGGCGGCATGGGCAACATGCAGCAGCTCATGAAGCAGGCCCAGCGGATGCAGGAGAACATGCAGAAGAAACAGGCGGAGCTCAACGCCCAGGAGTTCTCGGCGTCCTCCGGCGGCGGCATGGTGAAGGTCACGGTGAACGGGGCCCGGGAGGTCCTGTCTGTCGAGATCGACCCCCAGTGCGTGGACCCGGACGACGTGGAGATGCTCCAGGATCTGGTGCTCTCGGCGGTGAACAGCGCCCTCAAGGAGGCGGCGACCACCGTGGAGCAGGAGATGGGCAAGCTCACCGGCGGCATGAATCTGGGCTTCTAAGCTATGGCCATCGAATCCATCGAACGGCTGACGGTGCAGCTGGGCCGGCTCCCGGGCATCGGGCGCAAGACGGCGGCCCGGCTGGCCTATCATATTTTGGGCGTCCCGGAGGAGCAGGCGCAGGAGCTGGCTCAGGCCATCACCGATGCCCGGTCTAAGGTCCACAACTGTCCGGTCTGCGGCACCTACACCGACGGGGAGCTGTGCGAGATCTGCGCCGATCCCCGGCGGCGGACGGACGTGCTCTGCGTGGTGTCGGACCCCAGGGACGTGATCGCCATGGAGAAGACCCGGGAGTTCAACGGCCGCTATCACGTGCTCTTCGGCGCCCTGTCCCCCATGGAGGGCATCGGCCCCAAGGACATCAAGATCAACGAGCTGCTGGAGCGCTGCAGGGAGGGCGAGGTGAAGGAGGTCATCTTGGCCACCAATCCGGACGTGGAGGGGGAGGCCACCGCCTCCTACATCGCCCGCCTGCTGAAACCTTTGGGCGTCACCGCCTCCCGCATCGCCCACGGCATCCCCATCGGCGGGAACCTGGAATACACCGACGAGGTGACCCTGGCCAAGGCCCTGGAGGGCCGGCGGAATCTGTAAAACGAAAAGAGCGCATGGAAGCCCATGCGCTTTTTTGCGCCTCAACCACCGCGCGAGTTCACTCCCGCGCCGGTCGCTGGCGGATCGCGGGCCGGTCTGCTATGATAAGGCCATCGAAAGCAAGGAGGACAACACCTATGGATATGGGAAAAGAGATCCGCCGCCTGCGGCAGGATCGGGGCCTCACTCAGGAAGCCCTGGCGGCGGCCCTGAACGTGACCGCCCAGACCGTCAGCAAGTGGGAGTGCGGCAACAGCATCCCCGACGTGCAGCTGCTGCCGGAGATCGCCGTATACTTCGGCGTCACCATCGACCAGCTCTTCGCCATGACCCCCCAGCAGCAGATGGAGCGGATCGAAAACCGCATCTACGCCCGGGGCCTCTTCGACGAGGCCGAGGAGCGGCAGATCGAGCAGCAGCTGGCCGCCTTCGGGGAGGATCCGGCCCTGAAGGGCCAGGCGGAGCTTCTTTTGACCAAGCTTTACAACAACCAGGCCGAACAGTATCGGCTGCTGGCGGTGGAGCACGGCAAGGCGGCCGTGGAGGAGACGAAAGGAGACCGGGACGCCGTCAGCGAGCTCTGCAACGCCTGGGGCAGCTATATCCCCGACTGGAACGTGCGGAACCACCACGCCCTCATCGCCTGGCTCAGCGACTACTGCGAGAGGAACCCGAGGAATCGGTGCCCGCTCATGTGGCTCCTGGACAATCTGATCGACGACCGCCGACTCGCCGAGGCCAAGGCCTGGCTCGAAAAGCTGGCGGCCATGGACAACACATTCCGCACCCCCATGTACCGGTATCTGATCGCCCTGGCCGAGGGCAAGGGCGAGGCCGACCAGCGACTGAAGGAGCTGGAAGCCCTGGAGGACGACTGGTGCCTGGCTCTGACCCTGGGGGACATCTACACCCAGCGGCAGGCGTACGACAAGGCCGTCGAGTGGTACAGGAAAGGCCAGCAGATGCAGCCCGCCCCCAAGTTCACCGATGCCGCCACCAGCATCGCCCACATCTGTGAGATACGGGGCGACAAGGCGGGCGCCGTCGCCGCCTACCGGGAGGTCCTGCGCATCCTGCGGGAGGACTGGGGCGTCGTCAGCGGCGAGACCCGGGACGAGATCGAGCGGGCCATCCGAAAGCTGCAATAGCGAGACGTCTGAACAGCCGCGGAGCGGGAGGACCGCTCCGCTTTTTGTCGAGAGAATAATATATTATCCTTGACGAACGGGGCGCGCCGTGATACAGTAAGGGCACTTTTTTACAGTCATGGGAGAAACAGGCTATGACCGATCGACAGACCGTTTTTTCAAGCCCCGAAGCTGCCCTCTGCGCCAACCTCGATCGCAGGGACGGGCATCTGCGCTTCGCCGGACAGGACACCGTAGAGCTGGCGAAGACCTACGGTACCCCCCTCTACCTCATGGATGAGGATCGGATCCGGTATAACTGTCGGCTGTACCGGGAGGCGTTTTCAAAATGCTTCCCCGAAGGCTCGCAGGTGCTCTACGCCAGCAAGGCGGCCGCCTTCCGGCAGATGTGCCGCATCGTGGGGGACGAGGGGCTGGGGCTGGACGTGGTCTCCGCCGGGGAGATCCATACCGCCAGGACGGCGGGCTTTCCCATGGCGCAGGTGTACTATCACGGGAACAACAAGACGGACGAGGACATCGCCTTCGCCATGGACGCCGGCGTAGGCTGCTTCGTGGCGGACGGGATAGAGGAGCTGCTGGCCCTGGAGGCGGAGGCGGCCCGCCGGGGCGTGCGCCAAAAGGTGCTGCTGCGGATCACCCCGGGCATCGATCCCCATACCTACGCCGCCGTCAGCACCGGCCAGGTGGACTCCAAGTTCGGCGTTTCCATCGAAACCGGCCAGGCGGAGCCCTTCGTGCGGCTGGCGCTGGAGCAGCCCCATCTGAACGTGGCCGGGTTCCACTGCCACGTGGGGTCCCAGGTGTTTTGGGAGGACGTGTTCGAGCGGGCGGTCATGGTGATGATGGCCTTCATCCGCACCGTCCGCGACCGCTGCGGGTATCTGCCGGAGGAGCTGGACCTGGGCGGCGGCTACGGCGTGCGGTACGTGGAGAGCGACCCTGAGATAGACATCCCCCGGAAGATCGCCGAACTGGCGGAAATGCTCCACGCCATCGCAAAACGGCTGGATCTGCCCGTGCCGAGGATTTTGATGGAGCCGGGCCGCAGCATCGTGGCGGACGCCGGCATGACCCTCTACACCGTGGGCTCCGTCAAGGAGATCACGGGCTACAAGCGCTACGTCTCCGTGGACGGCGGCATGTCCGACAACCCCCGCTACGCCCTCTACGGCGCCCGGTACACCTGCTTCAACGCCGGGCGCATGGACGAGCCCCGGGACAAGGTCTTCGATCTGGTGGGCCGCTGCTGCGAAAGCGGGGACGTGATCCAGCCGAACGTGGCCTTTCCCGCCGCCACCCGGCGCGGGGACGTGATCGCCGTGTGCACTACGGGCGCCTACAACTTCTCCATGGCCTCCGGCTATAACCGGATGCTGCGCCCGCCGGTGGTCATGCTCAAAGGCGGCGACGCCTATGTGGCGGTGGCTCGGGAGACGTTGGACGATCTCGTCCGCCTGGATCAGTGACCAATACCGTATATAAACACAGCCGGGAAGGTTTTCCTTCCCGGCTGTTTCGTTGCGCGTTTTTGGTTTTATGCTTCGGGCTCGGCAGGCGCTTCGACCGCCTCCGCCGTGGCGGCCTCGGGGGCAGCCTCCGGCGCGGGAATGGGCTCGGGTTCCGGCGTAAAGACCGGCTCGGGCTTCACAGGCTCAGCCTCCTGTACAGCCGCGGGCGCCGCGTAGACAGGGGCGGCCACGGGGGCTGCATAGACAGGTTCGGGAGCGGGCTGGCTTGCCTGGAGGGCGTCGCCCTGGGCTTTGCCGAAGCTGAAGACCCGGGCCAGGAAGAAGTAGACCAGGGACAGGAGCAGGGTGGTGACGTTCAGGCTCAGGGTCACGCTGGTGTTGGGCAGACCCAGGCGGCGGATGAACTCACAGCCCACGAAGTAACTCATGGCGATGCCGCAGGCCCAGAAGACGATGTGGAAGATGCCCAGCAGCCGCAGCCGGCGGACGTTCCCGGCGGTGAAGGGGGTGTCCTCCTTCTTGATGTGCTTGAACAGGTTCCCGGCGATCAGCATGAGCACATAGGCGGCGGCCAGAACCAGGATGCCAACGCCCACCAGCAGCATGATCACCAGCTTGGCGTCCCTGAGGTCCAGCGTCAGCACGCCGTCCTTCACCAGAGCGCCCACGTCAGGCACGTTGTCCAGGCCCACCTGATCCAAATTCAGATCCTGCAGGGGCAGCACCAGCTTGCCGTCCTTCACGGCGTCCAGCGGCAGGTCGTTCTCGTTGACCACGGCCAGGACCACCAGACTGACGATCAGCACCACGGCGGCGACGATGAGCAGGATGCGCAGGATCTTCAGCAGCACGAACCCAAAGGCAGCGCCATTCTGGACCTTCTTCAGTTTCTTTTCCATGTTCCTTATCTCCTTTATTTAATGTACGGACAATCGCCGATACAGCGTCAGCAGCTGCTCCGGCGTCAGCGCCTCGCCCCGCACGTCGGCGGGCAGGCCCATGCTTTCCAGGACGCCTTTGAGATCCGGCGTCCCGGTAAGATTATTATACAGCGTCTTGCGGCGCATACGCAAGCAGGCAGCGGCAAATTTTAACAGGGATTTGGGAGATTCCTCCGGCCCGTCGCACCGGGCTTCCAGCTTGACGAGGGCGCTGGTCACCGTGGGGGGCGGCACGTAGGCCCCCGGGGGCACCTCGCCCAGGAGAGAAGCGCTGTAAAAGAGCTGGGAGACCATGGCCACGGGGCCGTAGTTCTTCTGGGAGGGCTTGGCGAAAAACCGGTCCGCCGCCTCCTTCTGGACCATCAGCAGCATGCCCGCGGGCCGCAGGGAGAGGAGCATGGTCACGATGTCCGCCGTGATGCAGTAGGGGAGGTTCCCCGCAGCCACGAAGTCCGGCGGCAAAAAACCGTAGTCCGTCTTCAGACAGTCCCCGTGGATCAGGGTCAGCCGATCGTTCACAAGGTCTCGCCGGAGGAAATCGTACAGCCGCCCGTCCTTCTCCACGGCACAGACCCGGGCGCCGGCGGCCAAAAGCTGCTCCGTGAGCCCGCCGAGACCGGGACCGATCTCCAGCACCGTCCGGCTGTCCAGGGGCAGGGCGGCGGCCAGGCGCTTTAGGACCCCCTCGTCCACGCAGAAGTTCTGGCCCAGGTTCTTGTTGGGCAGCAGCTCCTCCCGGGCCAGGGCCTGGGTCACGAAATCCCGCGTCGCCCTCATTTGTCCGCCTCCTGGGCTGCCGTGGCCTCTTTTTCGGGTTCCGGGGTTTTGGCGGCGTCCCGCTCCGGGTCCACCAAAGATTCCGGCTTCTCCGGCTCCATCAAGGATTCCTCTTCCTCCGGTTCCGCGGCAGGGGCCGGCGGCGCGGGCACGGGCCGGGGCGGCTCCGCCGGGGTAGGCTGCTGCAGCAGGGAGAAATATTTCTGCCGGGCCTGGTCGAAGGCGGCGTTGAAGGCTCTGTCACTGCCCGCGTGGAGGCGCTCGAAGTACAGGTGCTCGTGGTCGGCCAGCTCGGGATGCACCCGGACCATGGTGGCCACGCCCACGTTGGAGCATACGTTGCCGATCCGGTGGAACTCCACCATAAGGTCGGAAAAGGCGGCGTCGGCATACACGTTGCATTCGCCCGTGCTCATGCGCTTGAGATGATTCCGCTTCAGGAGGGCGATGATCTCGTCCGTGACCTGGACCAGGGGCTCGATGCGTTCCGCCGCCTTCACGTCCCGCTTGCGGAAGGTCAAATCCGTCTCGTCCAGGATGTTCGTGAGGGCGCTTTCCAGCACGGAGAGCTCCGACAAGGCCGCGGGGGAGAAGGCGGTGCTGTTCCGCTTCATGGCGGCGGCGTGGTCGGCGATGTTCACCGCATGGTCCCCCAGCCGCTCGAATTCGGAGGTGACCTTGTAGTACTGGTCCAGGATGGACACGTGGTAGGGGAGCCGCAGCTGGGGCAGGAACTCCACGATGTACTTGCTCACCAAATCGGTCATGTGGTCGATCTCGTCCTCGTCCGCCTGGATCTCCATGTGGACGGCCGGGTCGTATTTTTCCAGGAGGGTGAAGCTCCGCTCAATGTTGGTCCGGGAGGCGGAAAGGATGGCCAGCAGGGCCTTGTAGCAGCTTTGAAGGGCCAGGGCCGGGGTCTTGAAGAACACCGGGTTCAGCGCCTCCATCTCGTCCTTGAAACGGCTCTCCTTCACGGGCTCGTCCTTCACGATCCGGCGGCTCAGCCGCTCGTAGGTGGTGAGCATGGGGAAGAGGGCCAGGGCGCAGCCCAGGTTGAAGATGGTGTTGGTGTTGGCGATGATGCTGGAGTTCACCGGCTTCTCCCAAAGGGCGCCCAGCAGCCCCAGCTTGTGGATCAGGGTGACCACGACGAGGACCAGCACCGTCTCGCTCAGGTTGAACAGGATGTTCACGATGCCCACCCGCCGGGCCTCCGCCTTGGCGCCGATGGAGCAGACGATGGCCGTGGTCACGCAGTCGCCCAGATAGATGCCCACGATGACGGCGTAGATGGCCTTGAAGGTAAGGAGCCCCGTGGCGGAGAAGGCCTGCAGGATGCCGATGGTGGCGGAGGAGCTTTGGAGCATGAACGCCACGCCCGCGCCGGTGACGTAGCCCAGCACCGGGCTTTCGCCCAGGCCGGAGAACAGGTTTTCGATCATGCCGGACTGGGCCAGATTGTTGACCGCGCCGGTCATGTTCAAAAGGCCCGAAAAGAGGATGCCGAAGCCGATGGCGATGTTGCCCACGGATTTGGCGTTCTTGAAGAAGCTCCCCATGATGAGCACGATGCCTATGATGAGGGCGATGGGGGCCAGGGTGGAGGGCTGGAAGAAGCGAAGGACGCTGGTACCCGAGGCGTCGATATCCAGCAGGCGGATGATCTGGCCCGTAACCGTGGTGCCCACGTTGGCGCCGATGATGATGCCCAGGCTCTGGTGCAATGTCAGAACCCCCGCGCCCACGAGGCCGGCGGTGATGACGATGGTGGCGGTGGAGCTCTGGATGAGGGCGGTGACCAGCAGGCCCAGGATGAACGCCTTCAGGGGGTTGTCCGTCACCTTGCCCATGATGACCTTCAGGGTGCCGGAGGAATTCTCCTTCAGGGAGTCCCCCATGAGCCGCATACCGTACAGGAACATGGCCAGGCCGCCCAGGAGGGAGATCACGTTAAATATATCCATAAAAACCTCAGTTTTCTGTATTCCGATATTCTCCTAATATAACCTTACTATGGTGCCGGTCCAGTTGTCAAGGAAAAAAAGAATCGCGCACGGTCTCCCGTGCGCGAAAAAGATGTGCCGCGGCTATGCCGCGAAGATCGCCTCACTCCCAGGCCCAGCCGAAGAGGACGTAGTGCTTCACCCACTGCCAGGGGGTGTAGGTCACGGTGACGAGGCAGTCGGCGCTGGCGCGGCCGTCGGCGGAGGTGGCGGTGACGGTGGCCGTGCCGGGGGCATGGGCCGTGACGCGGCCGTCCGGGGAAACTTCCGCCACGGCGGGATCGGAGCTGAGGAAGGTCCAGACGGGCTCCGTGGCGTCCTCGGGGGCGATGGCGGCGGACAGCCGGGCGGCGTCCCCCACGTGAAGGGCCAGGGCGCTCTCGCTGAGGGTCAGCCGTTCCGCGTAGATGTAGGGCAGGGCGGGGATCTCCCGGCGTTCCAGCACCTCGCCGCAGACGGTGCAGAGGATCTGTTCCTCTCCGGGCACGTTCACTTCGGCGGCTTTCGCCACGGTCCATTCCCCGGGAACATGGCCCGGAGCCGGGATCGATTCCGTATACCGATCGCCGCAGTTGGCGCAGAGGAAGACCTTCTCCCCGTCTTCGGTGCAGGTGGGGGCGGTGTCCGTTTCCTCATAGGCGTGTCCGGTGGCGGGCACAGGTTCCGTATAGCTGTGGCCGCAGAGGGTGCAGGTATAGGTCTGTACTCCCTCTTCGGTGCAGGTGGGCGCGGTGGTGAGGGCAGCAGGCCCGTACACGTGGACCGGCGGGGTGTAGCTGTCCCGGTAGGTGTAGCCGCAGGTTTCGCAGGTGTGGGTGGTATAGCCCCAGTTCGTGCAGTCGCCGGGGGTGACGGCGTCGGTATACTTCGGTTCCTCACACTTCTCCGGGGACAGGCGCACGGGGGTCCGGGACTCGAACTTGGCGTAGTGGGCGGTGTACATCCTGTCCCGGGCGCAGGCCCGCAGGGTGTCCTCGCCGATGGTGGGGGAGCAGTAGGCCCGGCGGGACTTGGTGATCTCGAAGAAGGAGATCTCCGTGTCGGCGGTGGTGTTGTAGACCCGGGACCGGTAGCGGCTGCCCTTCACCTCCTTGAACATGCCGATGAGGCCGCCGTTGTGGCAGTAGCCGTAGACCTCGGAGAAGCCCCGGGTCTTCACGGTGCAGTTCTCGATCTTCCCGCTGCCGCAGGAGTAGACGCCGCCGATGAACTCCTCGCAGAGCACCTCCGTATTGGTGTCGGTAAAGACGAGCTCCGCGTCCACGGTGCAGCCCAAGAACTCGCTCTCCCAGGAGAAGCCGCAGAGGCCCCCCAGCCCCGCGTTGATAGAGGTGAGGGTGAGGTGGCTCCGGGTCTGAACGGCGCAGTTTTCGATGACGCTGTGCTCGGCGTACCCGGCCACGGCCCCCAGGAAGCAGTGCTGATCCGTGGTGATGTCGACGACAGCGTTCATTAAGTTCAGCTCCCGGATCCGGGCGTCCTTCACCACGGAGAACAGGCCGCCGAAGACGGTGTCGTACTCCTTCCGGTTGCCGTCGTAGGTCATGGTGCCGTCCGGGCCGGGGGCGGTGACGGTCAGGTTATAGAGGGTGTGGCCGTTGCCGTTGAGTTCCCCGGAGAAGGCCAGGGGCACCCAGGGCTCGCCCCCCATGTCGATGTCCTCCGTCAGCTCGTAGGACCCCGCCGGGTCCTGGGCGATCTGCAGCAGGTCCGCCCGGGACGAGATGGCCACCGGGGCCTTTTCTTCCTCCGCGCGTACGGCCGGACCGGCGCCCAACAGCAGCAGGGCGCACAGCACGGCGGCAATGATTCGTTTCATATCTTCTCTCCTTATTTCCAGCCTTCCATTCGGTCCATGACATCGTAGAGGGCCAAATACTTTTCGTCTATGGTCTGCACCCTGTCCCCCAGCTCCAGCACCGTCCTGCTCTCTCCGTCGGCGGCCCAGGGGGGCAGGTCCGGTCCGTTGGGGTTCCCGGTCCTGGCGAAGTTCGCCACGTACTTCACGATCGTCTTCGACAGGGCCCGGTCGCCCTCGTCGAAGAGCTTGGACGATGTCGGGACGTTCCCGTAGAAGTAGGGCAGCTCCCCGCTGTGCCAGGAGCCCAGGCGGCCGTTGGACTTGCTGAAGTAGTATTCGTAGGCCGGGATGCCGTTTTGGGCGGCCAGCCGATTCAGGCAGTGGTGGGAATAGTTGAAGAACACCGCCCCGTAGATCTGCGCCCAACAGCTGTCGGCTTCCTCGTCCGTGGTCGGGTTGTATAGGGCCAGCACCTCGTCGGCGTATTCCTTGAAGTAGGCTCGGACCTTCCCCTCGTAGTTCTTCAGATTGGCGTGGCTGAACAGGATGAAGGGCCCGGACTCCTCGGCGTTGTAGCCGTGGAGGACGGCTTCCTCGTTGTGGATGCCCTTTCGGTAGGATTCGTAGGGGGTCTCCGTGAGGGCGTACCCGTCCACGGTCATGTGGTGCTGGGTGTAGGCCTCGTTCACGATCTGCTTGGCGCTGAGGGCCCGCATCTCGTCCGTGGCAGAGACGCCGTACCGCTCCTTCAGCTCCCGGCCCGATTTCAGCGCTTCCTCGAAGCTCCTAAAGGAATGGGGCGGCTTCACGGAGGCCACGGTGGAGCTTTCCAAAAGGGCCCGCCGGAACAGACCCCTGGCGAGGGGCGAGGTGCAGATGGCGCTGACGCTGGCGGCGCCGGCGCTCTCTCCGGCCACGGTCACGTTGCCGGGATCGCCGCCGAAGGCGGAAACGTTGTCATGGACCCATTGAAGGGCCTTGATCTGATCCAGCAGACCGTAGTTCCCCGTGGTGCCGTGGGGAGATTCCGCGGCCAAACCCTCGTCGGCCAGATAGCCGAACACCCCCAGCCGGTAGCCCAAATTCACCACCACCACGCCCTCTTTAGCGAGGCCCGTGCCCGCGTAATCCGCGTACCAGGGCTGCCCCGTCTGCAGGGTGCCCCCGTGGATATAGACCACGACCGGCAGGCCGCTGACCTTTCCGGCGGGTTTCCATACGTTCACGTAGAGGCCGTCCTCGCTGACCGGGGCCACCCAATTATCGTTCAACGAAACTTTGTAATCGTGATACCCGATGATCCGGGCCAGACTGTCGTAGATAGGCAGGTGGACCGGCTGCATGCACATAGGCGCGAAGTGGTCCGCGTCGAGGACGCCCTCCCAGGGCAGGGGGTCCTGGGGCTCCCGCCAGCGCAGGTCTCCCACGGGCGGCTGAGCGTAGGGGATGCCCGCGTAGAGCTCCACGGCCCCGTCCGCGATGACGACGCCCCGCACGGTCCCCTGTTCGATGGTCACCGGTTCCGTGTATACGGGCGTCTTTCCCTCGTAGGCGGGCACGGCCTTGGTGGGCGGCCAGGTCAAGAACAGGATCAAGGCGAAGACGGCGATATACCCCAGATACCCCAGGAGCTTCACGTACCACTTGCTCCCCTGAAGGGCCTTGCTGAACAGCACGGCAAAGCCCACCGTGGCGGCGACGAGCAGCGCGAAGCCCAGCAGCGTGTTCTTGTTCAGCTCCAGCACCGCCGCCATGACCAGAAACAGCAGCCCCGTCACGATCCCGAATCCAACCATTTGCGTACCTCCCCGGGTTCTTTGCGTCCAGTATACCATCTCCCACCCCAAAAGGGAACACCTCCCCCGGGGCAAAAGATAGGAAAGGGTGTTGAAAGGGGGGCGCTCTTTTGGTATAATCATAAAAACATACGGATGAAGGAGACAAAAATGAAACGGATCATCGTTTTTTGTATAGCAGTGTTGTTGCTGGCGACGTGTATCGCCTGCGGGGAGAAGGCGGCTGCCGCTCCCGCAGAGGCCACGGCCGCGCCTGAGGCCGCTGCGCCTCAGCCCGTCGTCACCGCTGCGCCCGTCGCAGTCCGGCCCGCTGAACCGGCGGCCACGGCGGAGCCTGCGGCGAACAAGGGCGAGCTGGCAGACAAACTGGCAGCCCGGTGGATGGAAGACGGTCTGGCGGAGGATATGTATCCCCTGACGGCGGAGGACGCGCTGGACTATTACGGCATCGATCTGTCTGCCTGCTTCGGCGGCGTGGTCCTGGGCGACGCCGCAGGGTACGCCAACGAAGCGGTCATCGTGGAGGCGGAGGAGGCGGTCCTCGACGAAGCGGAGGCCATGCTCCGGGATCATCTGCAGGCGGTGAAGGCCCAGTACAAGGGGTACGACGCCGAGGCGCTGGCCCTGGCCGAAAAGGCCGTTCTGCTCCGGGAGGGGGATGCGGTGCTGTACATCGTCTCGCCCAACGCCGAAGCCATGCTGGCCGTATATCGTGAACTGACGAAGTGACATGGTCTTCTCGTCCCTGACATTTCTGTTTGCCTTTTTGCCGGTCACGCTGCTGGGCTATCGGCTTTTGCCGAAGAAGCTGCGGATCGGCTTTCTGCTGCTGGCGAGCCTGATCTTCTATGCTTGGGGCGAGCCCCTGTATGTGTTTTTGATGATCGGCTCCATCCTGGTGAACTGGCTGATCGGGTTCAAGGTCGCAGGCGACGGTCCCCGCCGGAAGCCCTGGCTGGTGCTGGCCATCGCGCTGAATCTGTCCCTTTTGCTCGTCTTCAAGTATACGGGCCTCATCTGGGACACGGTGAAAGGCCTGTTTCCGTCGCCCCTTTGCGACAAGACCGTGGCCATCCGGCTGCCCATCGGCATCTCCTTCTTCACCTTTCAGATCATGTCCTACGTGATCGACGTGTACCGGGGCAACGCGCAGGCTCAGAGGAGCCCCGTCGTCTTCGGGGCCTACGTGTCCATGTTCCCCCAGCTCATTGCGGGGCCCATCGTTCGCTATGTGGATATCGAGGCGCAGCTGGACAGGCCGGATCTGTCCCTGGAGAGCTTCTCCCGGGGCGTGGAGCTGTTCGCGGTGGGTTTGGGGAAAAAGGTGCTCCTGGCCAACGGCGTGGCCGTTCTGTGGCGGGAGCTGTCCCAAATGCCCGGGCAGACCGGCGTCCTGGGGGCCTGGGTGGGCCTTTTGGCCTATACCTTCCAAATCTATTTCGATTTCTCCGGCTACTCCGACATGGCCTGCGGCTTGGGGCGGATGCTGGGATTCCGGTTCGTGGAGAACTTCCATTATCCCTACGTGGCCGAGAGCGTCACGGACTTCTGGCGGCGCTGGCACATCAGCCTCTCCACCTGGTTCAGGGAGTACGTGTACATCCCCCTGGGGGGCAACCGGCGGGGCCTTCAGCGGCAGATCGTGAATCTGCTGATCGTCTGGATGCTCACAGGCCTCTGGCACGGAGCCAGCTGGAACTTCCTCCTGTGGGGCCTCTACTACGGGGTGCTGCTGATCCTGGAGAAGCTGTTTCTGGGGAAGCTCCTGCATAAGCTCCCCAAGCTCCTTCGGCAGCTGATCACCTTCCTCATAGCGGCCCTGGGCTGGGGGATCTTCTATTTCACGGATTTCGGTGCCCTGGGCGTCTTCTTCGCCTCCCTGGCGGGGGTGGGGAATCCGGGGCTGGTCACGCCCGCGGCTTGGGCGTGGGTGCTGGGGTATCTGCCCCTGCTCCTGGTTTGCGCCGTGGCGTCCACCCCCCTGGGCGCGAACGTGAGCAAACGGCTGGAAAGCAGGCGGGCTTGGCCCTGGGTGCGGCTTGTTTTGGGCGCCGCGCTGTTCCTGCTTTGCCTGGGGGCCCTCGCCTCCCAGAGCTACAACCCGTTCATCTATTTCCGGTTCTGAGGGGGTGCGGATATGAAGCGAAAAGCATGCAATATCGTCACCGTGGCCCTGTTCCTGGCCCTCATCACCGTGGTGCCTCTCTACTGGCTCCTGTTCCCACGCAAGACCTTCTCCGACAGCGAGCGCCGGTATCTTGCTGAGCCGCCCAAGCTCAGTGCGGCGGATCTGAAGGACTGGTCCTTCGATGACGCGGCGGAGACCTATTTAGCCGACCAGCTTCCCTGCCGGGACGCCCTGGTGGGTCTGAACGCCTATACGGTGCTTTTGACCGGGCGGCAGGTATCGGCGGAGATTTGGCGGGACAGGGCGGGATATCTGGTCGAACCGCCGGTGAAGGTGGCGCCGGATCAGGTCCAAAAGCGCCTGAACCGCATCGCATCCCTGGGGGAGAAGACGGGCCTGCCCGTCTACGTCGTGGCGGTGCCCTCCACGGGTTATGTCCGCCGGGCCGCGTTGCCCCGGGCTCTGGGGGCGCTCTATGAGGACCGCGATCTGATCAAGCGCATCTCGGATACCCCCGGCATCACTGCCGTTCCCCTGGAGGAGACGTTCCTGCGGGAGGGGCAAAGCTGGTATTACCGCACCGATCACCACTGGACCGGAGAAGGGGCTTACGCCGCCTACCGGCTGTTTATGGCGGCGGCGGGCCATGAGCCGCTGTCCTATGACGAGTATACCCATCGCACGGTGGACGGGTACGTGGGCTCCACCCGTTCCCGGTCCGCCCTGTGGCTCACGAAGCCGGACTCGCTGACCATCGACGAGCCCGCGAATGCTTCGGTCACGGTCGCCTTTTCCGACGACGACAAAGTCTACGACAGCCTCTTCTTCTACGATCATTTGACCGAGTACGACTGGTATCCCCTGTTCTTGGACGGGAACCATCCGCTGACCGTGATAGAGAACCAAACCGCCCCCGCCGACGCCCCCACCCTCATGCTGGTGAAGGACTCCTTCGGCAATACCCTGACGCCCCTGCTGGTGCCTTCCTATAAAAAGATCGTGCTGGTGGATCCCCGGTACTATCGGGGGAGCGTGTCGGATCTTTGCCGGGAGCATGGGGCGGACGAGCTGCTGTTCTGCTATTCCCTGGAGCGCATCTGCACCGATCTGAACCTTTCCATATTGAAATAAGGAGGCCCCATGGACAGGACGCCCTTCTATGAGCAGGTCAGGGACCGGCTGATCCGGTACGCCCGGGTGGACACCCAGTCCGCCCGGGTGAGCGACACCGTGCCCACCACGAAGAAGCAGTTCGACCTGGCGCGCATGCTGCGGGACGAGCTTATGAAGATCGGCGCGGCGGACGTGTGGCTGGACGAGGAGAAGTGCGTCCTCTACGGCCGGGTGCCCGCCACCGCGGAGGGGGGCATGGCCTTCGGCCTCGTCACCCACATGGACACGGCCCCCGACGCCCCCGGCGAAAACTGCAAACCCTGGGTGCTGGAGGGGTACGACGGCGGGGACATCCTGCTGAACCCCGGGCAGGGGATCGTCATGTCTCCCCGGGAGTTTCCGAACCTGAAAAACTACGTGGGCCAGGACCTGGTCCTCACCGACGGCACCACCCTCCTGGGCGGTGACGACAAGGCCGCCATCGCCGCGGTCATGACCTTCGCGGAGCATCTTTTATCCCATCCCGACATACCCCACGGGCTCATCGCCCTGGCCTTCACTCCCGACGAAGAAGTTGGGGGGCTCGCCAGGGACCTGGACCTCGCGCGCTTCGGGGCCAAGGTGGCCTACACCCTGGACGGGGACTATCTGGGCTACTATGAGGACGAGACCTTCAACGCCTCCCGCGCCACCGCCCTGTTCCGGGGCCGCAGCGTCCATACGGGCACGGCCAAGGGCATCCTGATCAACGCCGCGGACATGGCGGCGGAGTTCGTTTCTCTGCTGCCGCCCCGCGAGAAGCCCCAGTTCACCGAGGGCCGGGAGGGGTTCTTCCATCTGGTGTCCGTGAAGGCCGGCGTGGAGCAGGCCCAGGTGGACCTCATCATCCGGGACCACGACGCCGCCCTCTTTGCCCGGCGGGAGCAGCTCCTCCGGGAGACAGCCGCCCAAATGGGGGAGAAGTACGGCCCCGACCGGGTCAGCCTGACCATCGTCCCCACCTACCGGAACATGAAGGAGGTCATCGACCGGTATCCCTTCCTCATCGACAACCTGACCAAGGCCATCCGTCTTGCAGGGCTCACGCCCCGATCCGTCCCCTTCCGGGGCGGCACGGACGGCTCGGCCCTCTCCCATCGGGGCCTTCCCTGCCCCAATCTGTCCGCGGGGTACGAGAACGCCCACGGCCGGTTCGAGTATGTGCCCATCCGATCCATGGAGAAGAACGTGGAGATTCTGCTGCACCTGGCGCGCCTGTTTGGAGCCATGGAGGCGTAGGAGACGGCTATGGAGGGGTTTTCGTCGGCGGAATTGCTCTTTTTCCAGGGCCGTGAGGCGGCATTGCCCCTGTATGCCGCGGTTCGGGACAGGGTGCTGGCGGTCTGCCCCCGGGCCCGGATCGATGTGAAGAAGACCCAGATCTCCTTCTTCGCCCGGTATATGTTCGCCGCCGTTTCCTTCCTGCCGGTGGGGAAGGCCCAGGATCGGCCCAAGCCCTTCCTCACCCTGAGCCTGTGTCTGCCGGCGCGGCCGGAGAGCCTTCCCGTGGCCGCCGCGTCGGAACCCTATCCGGGCCGGTGGACCGTTCACGTCCTGCTGGGCGGCCCGGAGGACGTGGATGAAACGCTGACGGGCTATCTTTCAGCGGCGGTGGACTTTGCCGAACGGAAGGGGCGAAGGGCATGAGATTCGAATTCGACGCCGTTTTGCACGAGCTCCCCGAGGGCGGGGCCTACGTGGCCTTTCCCGGGGATATCCGGCAGATCTTCGGCAAGGGCCGGGTGAAGGTCAGCGCCGCCTTCGACGGCGTGCCCTATGCGGGCAGCATCGTGAACATGGGTCTTAAGAACCCGGACGGGTCCGTATGCTATATCATCGGCGTCCTGAAAGCCATTCGCAAGCAGTTGGGAAAGAAGGACGGGGACACCCTGCACGTGATCCTGGAAGAAAGGGAATAGGAGGCAGCCATGACCGTCAACGTCTATGAACAGTATTTCGAAGGGGACCTGGTGGCCAACGGCGTGGAGCGCCGGGCCGTGCTGGTCATGCTGATCGCCGATTCCGAGGCGGGCCGCATCCGCTACGAGGCGGCGGCCGCCTTCTTCCCCCATCGGGACGAGGAGGATTTCGCCGTTTCCTACGACGCCTGGTACAGCACCGTCCTCTTCGACGCGCCCGGCCGCCGGTCCAGGAAGCGGGAGGAGAAGCTCCTCCTGGATCTTCGGGACGCCGTCGACGGCCTGGCCCGGGAAGCGGGCGGGATCGTCCGTTGGGATCGACCCCTGCGGGAGGCCCGCAGAGGCTGAAGGGATCCTCGTCTTGACAATCCGTAGGGGTTGGTATACAGTTTGATAGATTAAACCGTCGGATAACGGCGAAAAGGAGGCTAACGATGAAGTGCGTCAACTGCGAGAAGGCGGAAGCGGCTGCCGCATGGGACAGCCTGGCGTTCGAGCGCCGCAAGGAGTGGCAGTCGGTCTACGAATGGGCCACCGGCTATGAGAAGGCGGGCCTGTGTCCGGGCTGCCGGGCGAGGCTGGCCCGGGAGAACGCGGCCATGCTGTTCCCCAAAGCCCATCGGGGCCTGTGGATCGCCGCGAACGTGCTGGGCGGCGTGGGCGCCGTGCTGGCCGTGCTGGACTTCTTCTACGGCTCGAAAAACAGCACGATCATCGGCGTGGCGTTGCTGCTGGCGTCGCTCCTGCTGGGCTATATGAAATGGAAGGACGACGGAGACGGCCCCCTGCTGGGCGTGTCGGTCTTCCTGTTCGCCGTGGGCGTCTACGGGATCGTCCGGACGCTGCTCTTTGCCGACTGGCGTCAGGCGGTGGGCGTCCCGGGCTGGATCAGCATGGCCCTCTTTTTGGCCGCAGCCCTGATCTACTGGGCGGGCGGCGCGCTGCTGAAGGGCCGCGCGGCCAAGACCGAGAGCGCGCTCGACCCCCTGCTGCTGGGCAAGGCCCAGCCGGAGGGGCATCGGTACGTGCCCCTGGGCGAATCCCTGTATAAGAACAAGAAGGCGTTTTTAGAGGTAAATTCTCTGCTGGATAAAAACGAAGAAAAAGTGTACGACGAGTTCATCGCTACGGGGAAATGGAACGAGCTGGTGAATCATCCCGAGCAGTTCCGATTCCTCAGCATGTGAACCGTCAAAAGAAGGAGGAAAAACAACTATGTGGACCAGAAAAGAGCTGAAGGCGCGGGCTAAGATCGCCTTCCAGCGGAACTATTGGAGATGCGTGCTGGTGGCGCTCATTTTGGCGCTCCTGGCAGGCAGCGGCGCCGGCAGCAGCGTGCGCCGGAACGAGTATACGGCGGATCAGCAGGCGGCCATCCAGGACCTGGCGCAGAACAGCGACAACGCCCTGGCGCGGACGTTCTTCGGCCTGGTGGACCGGGAGGCGAAGCAGGCTTCCGCCCTGCATACCCCGCGCATCGCCATTTCTCTGGGCGGCCTGGGGCTGGTGGGCCTCCTACTGTCCATCCTGGTGTTCAACCCCCTCATCGTGGGCTGCTATCGGTTCTTCCTGAAGAACAGCCGGGGCGGCGCAGAGCTCAACGAGCTGGGCGCGGGCTTTAAGGACGACTGGGGGAACGTGGTGCTGGTCATGTTCCTGAGGAACCTGTTCCTCGTCCTGTGGACCTTGCTGTTCCTCGTCCCCGGCATCATCAAGGCATATTCCTATCGCATGGTGCCCTACATTCTGAAGGAGCATCCGGAGTACTCCGGCACCAAGGCCATCACCCTGTCCCGCCAAATGATGAACGGACATAAGGCGGACGCCTTCGTGCTGGATCTGAGCTTCCTGGGCTGGGCGCTGCTGTCCGTGCTGACGGTGGGCATCCTGCACCTCTTCTATGTGGGACCCTACATCCAGGCCACCGACGCCGAGCTCTATGAGGCGGTCAAGGCGGACTACGAGGCCCGTCTCGCTGCCGGGACCGCGGCATAAGCCGGGCAAAATAACATAAGACGACTTGTCCACGTTCCGTTGCGCTTTGCGGCGGAGCGTGATATACTATGCCATTATTGTATCGGCCCAAAGCCGCAGAAAGAGGTTCCCCATGTTCGGAAGACGGCCCGACGGACGCCGGATCGACAAGATTGATCCCGTCATGAAGATCACCCCCTACATTATGCCCGAGCGCAGCGACGCCCAGGTGTTTTTGAAGCACCGGGCGGATATGGAGCGTATGTCCGCCTATATCCGGGAGCAGGCCCAGAAGGGGGAGCGGATCAGCTATATGCAGATCATCGTGGCGGCCTACGTGCGCGCCGTCAGCAGCAACCCCTTCGTGAACCGCTTCATCGTGAACAAGCAGCTCTTCGCCCGGAACAACTGCTCCGCGGCCTTCACCCTGCTGAAGGTCCCCCACCGGCCGGATCTGGGGGAAGCGGTGGTGAAGATCAAGTTCGATCTGGCCGATACCCTCTATGACGTGCGGGACAGGATGGACGCCGCCGTCAGCGCCGCCCGGGGCGAAAACGAGCAGGGGCCGGGGTTCATCGACAAGCTCCTTTCCTTCGTGTTCGCGGTGCCGGGCCTCGCCACGGTGATCGTGGCCCTGGTGAAGTTCCTGGACCGGTACGGCATCTGCCCCAGGTTCCTCATCGAGGAGCTGCCCTTCCACGTGGGCATGTACATCACCAACACCGCCTCCATCGGTCTGCACGAGGTGAACCACCACATCTACAACTTCGGCAACGTGGGCCTGTTCTTCGGCATGGGCACCTCGGAGCAGGTGGCTGTGGAGGAGGGCGGGGCCATCCGCCTCAAGCGTTTTTTGCCCATCGGCATCACCGCGGACGAGCGGGTCTGCTCCGGCGCCCACTACGCCCGGTTCTTCGCCGACATGCGCCGGTATCTCGACCATCCGGAGCTGCTGGAACAGCCTCCGGTCTCCGTCCGCTTCGACGAGGGCATGGAGTACCACGAGCCAAAACCGAAAAAAGCATAGGAATCTTACCCAACGGCGCGGCGAAAACCGCGCCTTTTTTGTTGACAAACCCGGGTGGCAGGTTTATACTAACATATGAACAGATGTTCATATGTTTTAGAAAGGAAGGGGACCAATGGCGAAAAGGGATCACGCGGAGGTGTGCGCGGAGGTGTGCACGCACCCGGAGATATTGGAGAAGGTGGCGCCGGAGATGCCCGACGAGGAGCGGCTGTACGACCTGGCGGAGCTGTTCAAGGTGTTCGGGGACACCACCCGCATCCGGATTCTATATGTGTTGTTCGAGTCGGAGATGTGCGTATGCGACATCGCGGAACTCCTCAACATGACCCAGTCCGCCATCTCCCACCAGCTGCGCATATTGAAGCAGGCGCACCTGGTCCGCAGCCGCCGGGACGGGAAGACCGTCTTCTACGCCTTGGACGACGACCACGTCCGCACCGTCATCGGTCAGGGCATGGAGCATATCGAAGAAAAGCATGGGAGGAGAAAAGCATGAAGAAGACCTACAAGATCGACGTTGACTGCGCCAACTGCGCCAACCTCATGGAGGAGGCCGCCAAGGCGACCCCCGGCGTA
>CAMHDC010000002.1 GCA_946183765.1 uncultured Clostridia bacterium
GTGGGTTCGGCGATAGCCACCTCCCCGTCCAGCACCAGCTCTTCGGGTGGCGGTGTCAATATCTCCATCATGCCCATGACCTGGGGCTCAGGCTTCTGACAACCCGCAGCGCCGGCGATGGTCACCAGGGCCAACCCCGTCAGCGCCGCGCTGCGCAGAGGTTTTCTCGGGTAATTGGGCCGATAGTTTGTGAGTTTTTGCTGTTTCATAGGGGCCTCCTTGGATTCCTTTTGCCTATAACACCGGGGAAAAAGGGAAACGGTTGCAGCGGGATCAGGCTTTTTTCAACCCCCGCCAATAGGACCACCTCAGCATCAGCAGGCTCAGGAGCATCATGCAGGCGATAAGAACGTAGGCCGACTTATATTCGCCGGTGTGATCGGCGATGACGCCCGGCACGGCGGAGAAAAGGATGCCGCCCAGGTTATAGAAGATCTGCAGCCATTTGAGGAGCCTGGGATACCCCGCCTTATCGGACAGATCCCCCGCCCAGAGCGGCGGCCCCACGTTGTAAACCGAAGCGCCGAAGCCCATGAAGCATACCGGCGCGAAGCACCAGAAGAGGCTGACGCCGTTCATAAGCTGGACGGCCGCACAGCCCAGGATGAACAGGACCATGAGCAGGGACGTACACCGCTTGGAGCCGAACCGGTCCGCCAAGCCCCCGGACAGGAACTTGCTGCATACCAGCACCAGGCCCTGGAGGGATACCACCGTGGCCGCCGCCCGGGCGCCGTAGCCGCAGCTTTGGGTCAGAACGGACAGATGCCCCGAGAACGCCTGGCCCGCGCCGCCCACCAGCAGCATCATGAGGGCCAGCATCCACAGCACGGTCTTCGGCAAGGACGCCGGTCCCTCCTTCTCCCGGGCCTTGGGATCGATCGCCCCGCCTTCACCGTAGGGAAGGACCCCCTTTTCGGCGGGCGTGTCCCGAAGAAGCAGGAAGATGGCAACAGCGCTGATCAGCATGAAGGCCGCTTGCAGCAGAAAGGTGGTGCGCAGAGAGGTCCGAAGTACCAAAGCTGAGACCAGAGGCGAAAAAGCCATGGCCGCCACGCCGGACCCGGCGGAGCTGACGCCCAAGGCAAATCCCCGATGGGTATGGAACCAGTTGGAAAGCAGCAGGGAAACGGGGTAGATGGCCCCCAACCCGTAGGCTATGCCGCCCAGGGCCGCCCCGGCGTAGTACACGAAAGCGCTGCCGCCGGGGGATGCCAAGCTCCCCGCGGAATAGACCACCGCCGACGCCGCGCCGATCAGCGACGCCAGGAAGATGCCCCGGCGCAGGGAAAGCTTGCGGTAATAAAACTCCACCAGAAAGGTCACGGCGAAGGAGAAGAGGCAGCGGATGGACAGGATGGCGCTGCCCATGCTGTCGCTGAGGCCCTCCGCCTCGATGAACGGGAGGTACACCGACAGGATGTTGCTGCACAGGCCCATGTTGCACACGAACAGCCACAGCCCGCACAGGCAGACGACCCAGGCGTAATGGCGTTTTATCATCGATCGATACGCTCCTTCCTGTCAGCAATATACCACGCCCGACACCTCCTGTCAAAGGGCGGCGAATCCGGCGTGCAGGTGGAAAAGTGGGCGTTCTTGTTGACGGAGCGACGACACTTGAGGTAAAATATTTATGTATACGCGATACTGCGACAAAAAAGTTGAAACCGCCGGTTTCCCGGCAAAATGAGGGGTTTATGAAGAAAAGGATCTGGCTGCCGATCATCATCATCTTTCTGCTGGCTTTGGCTGCAGGCGGAGTCTATGTCTTCCTGTACCGGCCGGTAGAGGACGCCTATGCAGCCGCTATGGCCAAGAGCGAGTCCCTGCCTTACGCTGAGGCGCAGGAGGCGCTGTCTGCCGCCGTCCGGGATCTGGACGGCAAGCCTTTTGCCGAGACGCGGATAGCTGAACTGAACGCACGGATGGACCAGCTCCTTCTGGCGGAGGCGGACCGGGCCATAGCCGCGGACGAGCTGTCGTATGCGGCGGATCTTTTGGAGAAGCGGGACCCCGCCCGCGCCCAGACCCTGCGGCAGACCCAGGCGGATCGGGAACACGCGCAAGCCCTCCGAGAAGCCTATGCCGCCGCGAACGCTTTGGAGCAGGCGGGTAAGGACGAGGAAGCCATGGCAGCCTTCCTGGCACTGCAGGACTACGATGACGCCCCCCTGCGGGCAGCGATCATCCGGGCACGGATCGATTTCGAAGCGGCAAAGGCTGTTTTCACCGGAGAAAACTTTGACGAGGCCATCGCCGCCCTGACGGCTTTGGGCACGGCAGAAGCGCAGGCGGCGGCAGCGGAGCTGGAGCAGCAGAAGACGGAATGGATCGAATCCCGCCGTCAGCAATACCGGGCTGCCGCTGCAGACCGGCTCAGCGCGGGGGCCTGGCACACCGCTGCCATCGGCACCGCCCCCTGGATCTTGGGGGACGGTCGATACGCTGCGGCACCGGCTCAGGCGGAGAAAGTGTTCTCCGGCCTGGCCAGCGTTTTCTATCTTTCTGAGGGAAAGGTCTATACCGCCGGAGAGACCTTCGGCGCAGAGGAAACCATCTCCTCCCTCACCGATGTTACAAAGGTGGCTCCCGGCCTGGTCCACGCTCTGTTCCTGCAGGGGGACGGCCGCGTGACCGCCGTGGGGAGCTTAGCGCTCGACCGGCTCCCCAAGGAGCCCTGGGAGGGCATGATCGACGTGGCCGCCGGCGCGTGGCACTCGGTGGGGCTTCGCTCCGACGGCACCCTGATCGCCTGCGGCACCAATGATCACGGCCAGTGCGACGTAGGGGAATGGACGGATATGACTGCCGTCAGCGCCGGGCTCTGGCACACGGCGGCCCTTCGCAAGGATGGCACCGTGGCCGCCTGCGGCGACAACACCTACGGTCAGTGTGACGTAGAGGAATGGACGGATATCATGGCCATCAGCTGCGGGGCCTGTACCACCGTGGGCCTCAGGCAGGACGGCACTGTGGTGGCCTGCGGCGACGACGGGGCGGGCCAATGCCAGGTGACCGGTTGGACGGACGTGGCTGCCATCGCGGCGGGCGCCTATCACACCGTCGCCCTGCGGCTGGACGGGACCCTCGTCGCCGTGGGACTCCTGCCGGCGGACCTGCCGGAGGGGCCCCTGTTCGATTCCGACTGGACCAGCCCGGAAACGGTCGCTCAGGAAGTTGAGGCGCCTGCTGCCACCATTTACATCCAAGGGGAGGATTCCACCCTGGGCCCCTGGCTCTACATGGATACGAACGGCATCGCGCTCATCTGTCTGGACTACTCCGGGGACCGGGAGCTGTTCCGGGCGGACATGCTGGCCACAAAAAATGCCCTGCCCAGCGGCAGGGTCACCCGGCCGGGCGCCTCCGGCAACTATATTCAAATGCCCGCCGTCATGGCCGACGAGCAGGCCCGTAACGCCCACGCGGTGCTTGCCTTCACCGGCGACTACCTGGGCTGGACCTCCAACCGCAAGGGCGTCATGATCCGCAACGGCGTGCTGTACTATGATCGGCAGGAGACCACCACCCTGGCCATCCTGCCCGACGGAACGCTGACCATTTTCCAGCCATATGAGACAAGCGCGTCCAAGCTCATGGAGCAGGGCGTGCGGGACAGCTTCTCCTTCGGGCCCACGCTGGTGGAGGACGGAAAGAAAACGGACGAATTGATCCGTTTCGTCGCCGGGGGCTACGACCTGTTCACCACCCGGGTGGGGTTCGGTTACTCAGACCCCTACCACTATCTGGCCATCGTCACCCCCCGGGAGCGGTATACGTCCTTGTCCTGGGAACGCCTGGCGGAATACTTCATCAGCTATGGAGCACGGGTGGCCTACAACCTGGACGGCGGCCACTCCAGCTCCCTGGTGTTCATGGGCCGGGAGCTGTCGTTGGTGTCCACCCGGAGCAACTGGAAATATAACAACATCCGGGGTCTGTCCGACGTGGTCATGTTCCTGGAAATCGATCAATCGATCCTGGACGCACGGGAAGAAGCGAGGCTGAACAGCCTCGAACAGGCAAATGGTGTAAACGGTGAAGAAGGGACTTCTGCCAACGGCCAACCGGCCCAGAATGGCGGCTGATCAATCCTCTGGCAGGAAAGGCGCCACAGCGACGTTTTTGCTGAACATCTCCTGGAAAGCGTCGAAGCGGGGATGCTCCCGCCAGCCCCGGTTGGTGCAGGACACGGAAATCAAATCATATTGTGCATCGGGAAACGCCTCCAGCAACGCTTGGAGGCTTTCTTTTGAACAACAGTCCCGGGTCTGCTGCCCGATCCAGATGCGCTCCAGCTTCTTGCAGTTCAGCAGCGGCGTCAGATCGGTCACGTAAGTGATGCACAGGTTCACGTCCAGCAGCTCCGGCAGTTCGCCCAGGGCCGTGATGTCCCGCAGCGGGGTCATGAACAGCTCCACGTATTTGAGCTTCTTCAAGGAAGCCAGGGGCGTGATGTCCTTCATCCGATTATCCGCCAGAATCAGCAGCTGCAGGTTTTGCAGCGGCTCCAGCCAGGTAAGGTCGTCTATGCCGTTGTGCCCGAGATCCAGGGCGATAAGGTCGGTGCAGTATTGCAGCCCCGAGACCATTTGCGACGTCAGACGGAAGGTCGTATACCCGGACTGCATGGTGGAGAAAGCTACCGCATCGGTACGGCAGGCCCAGCGGCCGAACCGGATCTGCCACACCACCCCCGCCTGGGGATAGCGGCTTCTCAGATCCGCCAGTTCCTCGTTGGAGAGGGAGCAATCGCAAAGATCCAGGTTCCGCAATTTCGGAAAATGGCCTACCTCCGTTGCGAACGCGGCATAGTCGTCGATCCGGGCGCCGTTCAGGTCGATACGCTCCGTAAAGCTGTCGAAAGTCTGCCCGTTCAGCGTCGCCATGCGGCGCAGCGCCGCCGATGGGAACGCAGCCGAAAGGGCGTCGCCCTCCGCTTCGCTCAGGCCCGCGGCCAGCAGATCCGCTTCCTGCAAGCGGGGAAAGCAGGATAGATAGGCCGTAACATCGTCCGCCGCCGCAGTCGCCGACAGGGTCACGCTCTCCCAGGCGCTTTCGGAGGGACCGAAGGCCTCGTCCTCCCACTGCACGTTGACTTCGGGAGCCGAAACTGCCAACAGGGCGATCGCCTCCCGATCGGGCGCCAGGGCCTTTAGGTCCAGTACGACCAGGTTTGTAAAGACCTCCTGGATTGCTTTCATCTCCGATGCGTCCGGCACGCTCGGCGGCGCGAAGGTCGTTACGGTTTCCGCCATCGTGCCACGGTACAGATCCCGGCAGGTGAAGGAAAGATTTGGAAACGCCGCTTCCATGGCTTCCCAGGCCGCGAGCCATCCGGCGATACCCTCCTCCGGAACGGTGCGGTCCAGTGTCAGCGAATGCAGCGCAGGCAGCCGGACCAACGCGTCCTGAATTTGATCCGGGGTTGCGATTTCGCCGGAGATCGTCAGCTCCTCCGTATATGCCGAAACCGGCTGTCCGCCTATCTCCACCGGGGCCAAAGTGGGCTCCGGCGTGGGGACAGGGATCGAGGAGGCCGCCGGCGCCGCGTCGATAGACGGACCCCCGGGAGCGGCCGTGGGTGCAGCGACGGGCTGTGCCGATCCCCGATCACAGGCGATCAGACAAAGAAGGCACAGACACAGGATGGATATGAGGAGACTTTTTTTCATTTTCGGATACCAGGGATAAGAGGGCTAAAGCCCGCGTTTTCGCTCTTTAACCCAAAGGAAAAAAGATTTACCTTACAACAACGATAATAACACGAACAGCCAGTGGGCTGCAATACCCGCGCAGAAGCCGCCGATAGTGTGGGACAGGATGGACTTGCCCACCAGCTCGTTGGCGTGGAGCATATCCATCATGGACACGTGGGTGGAAAGATACCCGCTCCAGCACATGCACATGCCGGTGAACACGGCGATATCGTTGGCGTTCGCCGCCCCTTCCCGCAGAAGCTCCGGCACCATGCCCAGCGAAGCGCCGGCGGATCCCAGGGCCGTAATGGGCACGGACACGCACTCCGGGGAGGTGAACCCAAAGAGAGGCTTGAAGAGGAACTGAAGCTTGTCGCCCAGCAGCGGCAGCACGCGGATGCCCTCGTACGCTGCGCCGGTATAGGTCCCGTCAGGGGAAGGGCCGTAGGTCAGCATCATGACCACGGTGCAGATGACCAGCACCCCGGGGATGATCCCCAGGCCCAGCTCCACGCCGTTCTTTCCTCCCTCCATGAGGGAGTTAAGGAGCCGCAGCATGAACCCCTGCTTCGGTTTGTTCTCCTCGTCCGTCATCTGGCCCATCTCCCGGGGAGACAGGGCCAGCGTCTCCGTGCCGTACACCTTCTTGGAGAAGCCCAGCAGCATCCGGGTGCTGACCACACTGCCCACCACCGCGCCCAGGTTCCCGCAAAGCACCGCCTTGCCCAGACTCGTCCCCGTCACGGCGGAAAGGCCAGCCATATAGCTGGTGACGATGAGACCCATGCCGAAGGCCGTGCCCAGGTTGGTGAGAGCCGGGATCTGATACGCCTTGAAGTACCGGCGGTACTGCTGCTCCTTGGCAAGGGCCAGGATGGAAGGGTTATCGGAGAAATAGGTGGAAACGACCCCCAGGGCTGCCGCGCCGGGCATGCCGTACAGCGGCTTCATCAGCGGAGAGAGCAGATAGTTGAACAGCTCCAGCACGCCGAACTCCGTCAGCATCTCGGACAGGGCCCCCGCCAAAACGGCGATGGCCATGATGTAAAAGACCGTGTCCATCAGAATACGGTAAGCGGTGTTCATCATGGTGTTGATGGCTTGGCTCATGCCCATGGGCACCATGAACAAGGCCATGAACCCCAGGAAAACCGCCAGGAACAGGGCGCTTTTCACAAGCCTCTTCCCCGTCACCATCTGTTGCTGCCGCAGGGCCTCTCTCTTTTCGTCGAAGGATGCCATGTTCTCTCCTTTGATGCGTTCAGAATAACCGAATGTCCATGGCTTTGGACAGATACTCCAACACGGCGATGCCTGCCACGCTGTTGCCCCGGTCGTCCAGGGCCGGGCCGAACACGCCGATGCCCATGCGGTCCACCAGCGTTGCCGCGATGCCGCCGCCTACGCCGCTTTTGGCGGGATAGCCCACCTTCACGGCGAACTCTCCGGAGCCGTCATACATGCCGCAGGTGAGCATAAGGGTCCGGATGATCCGGGCATGCTCCGCCGCCATGAGCCGCTCCCCCGTCGCCGGGTCCAGCCCCCGATGAGCCAGGACCAGGGCCAAATGCGCGATGTCCTCCGCCGTAACGTACAGGGAGCACATGCGGAAGTACACGTCCAAATCCTCCGTCACGTCTCCCTCCAGCATCCCGGTGGCCTTCAGGTGATAGGCGAGGGCCCGGTTTTTGTCTCCGGTCTCCCGCTCGGACAAGTACGCCTCGTTGCAAAGGGAAATGGTATCGGAGCCGCAGAGCCGTTTGAAATACCGAAGCAGCCGCTCGAACTTTTCAGACCCGCAGCGGCCCTGAATGGCCCCCACCACGGCGATCGCCCCGGCGTTGATAAAGGGATTGTACGGCTTTTTGTCCGTCTCCAGGCGGATGATGGAGTTGAAGGGGTCTCCGGTGGGCTCCAGGCCCACCCGACCGGAAAAGAGGTACTGCTCCCCCCGATCCTGCAGCGCGAGGGCCAGGGCTACCACCTTGGCGATGCTCTGGACGGTGAAGGGAACCCGGCAGTCTCCGGCGCTCAGACGGCGTCCGTCGACCGTCTGGACGGACACGCCCAAGAGCTCCCTGTCCACATGGCGAAGATAGGGGATATACTGAGCCGTCCTGCCCTGACCGATGAAGGCGCGCCCATAGGCGAGGGCGTCCTCCAGCATGGATTGGGTGATATCGTGCATGGGCTACGCGTTATAATACTTGTCGAATTCGGCGGGATGGGGGATCTTTCCCAGCTCCGCGCATTCCTTCCGCTTTTCGGCGATGAAATTCTTCAAAAGGCGTTCCGGGAACACGCCGCCCTTGGTAAGGTAGTCGTGGTCCGCCTCCAGGGCGTCCAGGGCCTGATCCAGCGAAGTGGGCAGATGATGAAGCTTGGCCTTCTCCTCGTCAGAGAGGCTGTACAGGTTCATATCGTAGGGACCCCAGCCGTTCTCGTGGGGGTCGATCCGGTTCTGGATGCCGTCGAGACCGGCCATGAGCAGGGCTGCGTAGCAGAAGTAGGGATTGCAGGTGGCGTCCGGGTTTCGGATCTCGAACCGGCGGAGCTTGGGCGATTTTGCATAGGCGGGGATGCGGATGACCGCGCTCCGGTTGGAGGTGGCGTAGCCCACGGTCACCGGCGCCTCGAAACCCGGCACCAGGCGCTTAAAGGAGTTGGTGCTGGGGTTGGTGATGGCGCAGAGGGAGGCGATATGCTTGAGAAGGCCGCCCATGAACCAGTGGGCTTCCCGGCTCAGGTGAGCGTAGCCCTCGTCGTCGGAGAACACGGGCTCCCCGTCCTTGAGGAGCAGCATATGCACGTGCATGCCGCTGCCGGCCTCGCCGTAGACGGGCTTGGGCATGAAGGTGGCGGTCTTGCCGTACTTCATGGCGGTGTTGCGGACGATGTACTTCACCAGCATGGTGGCGTCGGCCATCTTGGACATCTCGCCCAGCTTGGGCTCGATCTCGAACTGGCCGGAGGCGCCCACCTCGGGATGGTGATACTTCACGGGGATACCCGCTTCCTGCATCCTCAGGCACATTTCGCTGCGGCACTCATAGGTGCGGTCCAGGGGTTTGGCCACATGATAGGCCCTCTGATAGGGGACCACGTAGCCCTTGCCGTTGGAAACGCTGTTCCAGTAGCTCTGCTCGGCGTCCAGGCTCATCCGGATGGAACCGGGCTTTACCTCCCAGCTGATCTGATCGAAGAGATAGAACTCGAATTCCGGCAGCACCAGCATGGTATCGGCGATGCCGGTGGAGCGCATATAATTCTCGGCAGCCTGGACGATGTTCCGGGGATACTGATCCAGGGGCCGGTTTTGAGGATAGTCGATGATCATGGCGTTGCCGGTCATGGACAGGGTTTTGATATCACAGAAGGGGTCCACATAGGCCGTGTCCAGGTCGGGGATGAAGACCATGTCGCTCTTCTCCACCACCGCGTAGCCGTAGTTGGAGGCGTCGAAGCCCACGCCGTCCGTCATCATGTCCTCGCTGAAGTTCTCCGCGGGGATGGTCACGTGGCGGAACTGGCCGTGGATGTCCACCATCTTGAAGTCCACCATCTCGATCCCTTCGTCCCGGATCATACGCAGGATGTCCTGCACCGAATTCGCCATGGCTCTTTCTCCTCCTGATTCGTATGCTTTGTTGCTTTCGACCCGCCGGCGCGGGCTGTTTCCCGAATATATCCGTTTTTATTGTAGCACGGCTCACACAAAGCGCAAGGCCTTTTCCAAAAGGGAAGCGAATATATAAAACGAGCCGCTTTCTCTAAAGAAAAGCGACTCGCTTCGATTCCATTTCGTTACAGGCCGATCCGCAGCAGCAGGCCTGTGATCAGAAAGCCTATGCCCACGATCACCCAGGGCAGGAAAAACCGGTCGCCGCGGCGGCGCTTCTCCTTCTTGGCCTCGGTATATTCGTACAGATCGCGGTACCGCCGCTGGCTGCGCAGCGTGGAGAAGGAATATCCGAAGATGTCGAAGGCGCCGAGATAGGCCGTCAACAGCAGCAGCCCCAGCAGCAGCGTCACCGCCCCGGCCATGGTCAGGGCGTTGTAGTAGCTGATCCGCAGGACGAACCCATCCTTGATCAGGGACAGGAGGGTGATCGTCACGGCCACGCCGGCGGCCGCCGCGTATTGCTTCCAGGGATGGCGAAAGATGCGGCTGAACACGCTCACCTTCAGTCCTTCAGCTCCTTCATGTACCGTTCGCACTCCGCGTCGTTGCAGTACACGAAGTGATCCTTCTTCAGCTCCCGCAGGGAGGGCAGGTCCCCATGCTCATAATCGTGCGCCTCGACAGGGTTGTATGTGATGCGCTTGCGCTCACGCTCCGACCGGGGATTGGGCTTGGGGATAGCTGACAGCAGGGACCGGGTGTAGGGATGCATGGGGTTCTTGAACAGCTCGTCGCTGGGCGCCTTTTCCACCACCTTGCCGAAGTACATGACCACGATGGAGTCGCAGAAGTACTTGACCACGGACAGATCGTGGGCGATGAAGATGATGGACAGGTTCAGATTCCGCTTCAGGTCGTTCAGAAGGTTGATGATCTGGGCCCGAATGGACACGTCCAACGCCGAGATGGGCTCGTCGCAGATCAGGAGCTTGGGATTCATGATGAGGGCGCGGGCGATGCCGATACGCTGCCGCTGGCCGCCGGAGAACTCGTGGGGATAGCGAGAGGCATGCTCCTCCACCAAACCCACGGTCTGCAGCATCTCCACCACCTTCTTGTGGTTCTCGGCCTTGTTGCGGAAGCCCTGGATCTGCAGGCCCTCCTGGATGATGTCCTCCACGGTCATGCGGGGGTCCAAAGAATCGATGGGGTCCTGGAAGATCATCTGGATCTCGTTCATCAGCTTGCGGCTGACGTTTTCATTGTCGAACTTGATCTGCTTGATCTTCTCCTTTTGGACCGCGTGAATCTCCCGCACGCTTTCCTCGATCTCCCGGATCTTCGCATCGATCTCCTGCGCTTTGGCGGGATCGGCCTTGGCTTCCTGCTTCAGCGCCTTGATCTTCTCGTTGGCGTGGATGCGGGACCACTTGATCTCCTTTTTGTTCCAGCGATCGCCCGCACTGATGCGGACGCCCCGATAGTATACGGAACCGGAGGTGATATCATACAGGCGGATGATGCAGCGGCCCGTGGTGGTCTTGCCGCAGCCGGACTCGCCCACGATGCCCAGGCATTCGCCTTCCTTCAAATCGAAGGAGATGTTGGACACAGCCTTGAGCTTCTGCCGGTTCACGCCCTTGCCGAAGAAGAAGAACATCTTCAGGTTCCGTACGGACAGCAGAATATTCTTTTTGCGAAGCTCCGGCTTTTGCTTGACCCGGGGGTTGATCTTATACTTATGATTGAAAGCAGTCAGCTCATCCGGCGACTCGATCTGATCGTGGACGTCCTCGTGCTCGTCCGAGATGAAATGAGCGGCGGGGGCTTCCTGCATCACCAGGGTCTCCTCCATCTTTTCCTCGGGGATAACGTCGTATTGATCCAACGGATTGCTCATTTGGCACCTCCCTCTAAGGAATTACGGATACGCTCGCTGACGATGCGGGGCATTTCCACCTTGGGCGCTTTGGGATCCAGCAGCCAGGTGGCGGCGTAGTGCGTGTCGGACACCTTGAAGAAGGGCGGCTCCTCCCGAAAGTCGATGTTCATGGCATACTTGCTCCGAATGGCGAAAGCGTCGCCCTGGGGCGGGTAGATCATGTTGGGCGGCGTGCCGGGGATGGCTTCCAGCTTCTCCTTGCTGTCCACGTCCGGGATGCTGGAGAGCAGGGCCCAGGTGTAGGGATGGCGAGGATCGTAGAAGATTTCGTCGGCAGTGCCGTATTCCACGATCTTGCCGGCGTACATGACCGCCACCCGGTCCGCCATGTTGGCCACCACGCCCAAATCGTGGGTGATGAAGATGCAGGACAGATTCCGCTCGGCCTTGATCTTGTTGATGAGCTCCAGGATCTGGGCCTGAATGGTCACGTCCAACGCCGTGGTGGGCTCGTCGCAGATCAAAATCTCCGGAGAAGCCGTCAGGGCGATGGCGATGACGATACGCTGGCGCATACCGCCGGAGAACTCGAAGGGGTACTGATTGAATCGGCGCTCCGGTTCGGAGATGCCTACCTCCTTCATGATCTCCAGGGCCCGGCGCTTGGCCTCAGCCTTGGTGATGGAGAGCTTGTTCTCAAACTCCACGTCCAGCTGCGCCAGCTCCTGCTTCAGGGCCGCCTTCTCCTCGCCGGAGGCGGCAGCCAACCGCTGCTTGAGCTCCGCCCGCTTCGCCTTATACTCGCCGGTGACCTGAGCCTTGTACTCCGCCACCTGCTTTTTGGCTTTCTTCTCGGTTTCCGTGAGGACGGCCTTCAGCTCCTTGGCCTTCCCCATGTACTCCTCCCGGGTCCGCTTCTCGAAGGCCTTGAACTCCGCCTTCTTCTGCTTGATGAGCGCCTTGTTGGCAGCTCTCTGCTCCGGGGTCAACCCCTCCTTGACCTTGGTTTCGGCGATGAACGCATCTATCTTCTTCTGCTCGGTGGAGATGGCGATGTTCATCTTGGCCAGGGTGTTCTTGTACCGGATCAGATCGTCGCTGATAAGGTCGTTGTACATGAGCTTGAGCTTATCGGCGTTCAGGAGCATGGCCTCGGTGATCTGCTTGCCGATCTTCACGATGGGGTTCAGGGAGGACAGGGGGTCCTGGAAGATCATGCCGATCTTGTGGCCCCGGATCTTGTAGAATTCGTCCTCGGAGACCTCCAGCAGGTTTTCACCCCGATAGATGATGTTGCCGTCGGCGATGATGGCGTTGTTGGCCAGGATGCCCATGATGGCCTTGGACGTGACGGATTTGCCGGAGCCCGACTCGCCCACGATGCACAGGGTCTCGCCCTGATAGAGATCGAAGGACACGTTGCGCACCGCCTTGAGGATGCCGTTATCTGTCTTGAAGTTGATGACAAGGTTATTGACGGACAATACCTTTTCTTTCGTATCTGCCATCTTATTCACTTCCTTTCAGAGACGGGTTGATCGCATCCCGCAGGCCGTTGCCGAACAGGTTGAAGGAGATCTCCATCAGCGCCAGGACTACGGCGGGGAAGATGACCAGGTTCGGGTAGATGCCCAGGTATTGCTGGTTGGTGGCCATCATGACGCCGAAGGACTGGACGCCCTGCAAGCCCAGGTTCAGGTATGCCAACGTGGCTTCGGAGAAGATGACGCTGGTGATCATGAACACGCTGGCCGTGATGATGGTGCCCATGGAGTTGGGCAGAATGTGCTTGAAGATCAGCCGCTTGTCCGTAGCGCCCAGGGTCCGGGACGCCAGCACATACTCCCGGCCTTTGAACCGGTAGAACTGGGTCCTGGTCCGGTGGGCCGTGCCCATCCATCCCGTCATGCACAGAGCCAGGAAGAAGGTGAAGATGTTGTTGCCCAAATGGAGGATGCACAGCGTCATCACCACGATCCAGGGCACGCCGCCCAGGATCTCACAGAAACGCTCCATGAACAGGTCCACGTTGCCGCCGAAATAGCCGGAGACAGCGCCCCAAACGAGGCCGAACAGGAAGCAGAACGCCGCCGTGCACACGCCCAGGATCAACGACGTCCTAAGGCCCGCGAAGGCCCGCTTGAACAGATCGAAGCCGGAGGCGTCGGTGCCCAGGATGAAGGAGGGCATCTTGTCATAGCCCATCTTCCGGTAATTCCATCCCCGGGCAGTGATGCTCGAAAGCTTCTTGGTGACCTTCAGCACCGTTTGGCTCTCCACGAAATCCACGGGGCAATCGTCCGTCAGCCGCACGAAGGATTCGGGACCCACGGTATAATCGTACGTGCACCAGCCCTTTTCGATCCAGTTGTTCAGTTCCGTGGCGGAATAGGTGACCAGATCCGCGTCGCCGTAGACCAGCATGTAGGTATCGATGACGTAGTTGCAATAGAAGATCTCTGAATTATGGATACCCTTGCGGCCGGAGCAGGACCAGTAGCCCTGGCTGTTCTTATCCGCATTGTTGATCATGAGGGTGGCGTTTTCGAAGGAGACCTCTTCAAGAACGTCCTTGTTCTTGGCGCGCTCGCCGCCGGAGAGCTTCACGCTCTCGATCAGGATATACCGGAAAGCGTCTGCCGTGGAACGCACCTCGAACACGACCTGGCCGGTGAAGGAACTCATGCCATGGTCCTTCATCGCCTGGCTGATGTTGAAGGAGATGGGGCTGTAGTCCCGGGAGAAATCACGGACCATGATCTTGTCCTCGGGACGGTCGCCGGCCTTGAGATAGACGCAGTATTCGCCCAGTTTGGAGCTGCCTACGTCTTCCTCGTTTCCGAAGACGATGTCCAGCATGTAACCGCCCTTGTCCGTGAAATCCACGGCCTTGGAGGACATGAACACGTCCTTATTGTTCACTGCCGCGTCGGTGGCGAGCATGATGACGCCCCCGGTGCCGTACTGGCTGGCGGAGTCGATGAGTTCCGGCTGGGGATCCACCGTAAGGGAGACCAGGGATTGCTTGATGGCCGCCACGGAATACTTGTCCGACAAAGCCGGGACCTGGTTGACGGCGTCATACACCACGTGGGTCTTCTCCCGGGTGCCGTCCCAAAAACCGGTGCCGGCTTTGAAGAGCTTGGGCGCCAGGAACTTCTCCGGCGTGCGCACGTTGTCGATGTTGTGGGGAGAGAGCCAGGGGACCAGGATGGTCAGCACGATAAGGATGGCCAAAATGATGGCGGCCGCCACGGAGGATTTGTTCTTGCAGAACCGCCGGAACGCGTCCTTCATGAAGGTGGTGGGCTTGGTCTCCAGCTTTTTGTCCATGATGCGAACGTTCTGCTGGACCAGCACGAAATCATCGGGCTTGAACTCAATATGTCTCTGTTCCATTACTTCTTCGCCCCCATTCTGATACGCGGGTCAATGAACCCGTAGCTCAGATCCAGCACCACGCCGGCCAGCAGACTGATGGTGGTGAAGATCGCCATGTCCACAAACAGGATATCGTAATCTTTATAATTCAGGGACAGTACGAAGAGCTTGCCGATGCCCGGGATGCCGTAGAGGGATTCCAGGATCATGGAACCGCCGAGGATCCCGATGAACTCCGCCAGGATGGAGGGGAAGATGGGCACCATGGCGTTTTTCATGGCATGGCGAACGATGGCCTGACGCCGGGTCAGGCCCTTGGTGCGGGCCAGCAGCAGATAATCGCTCTCCATGACCTCGCACAGCTCCGCACGGACGAAACGGCAGTAACCGCAGATGGAACCGAAGGAAAGGCAGAACACCGGGATGATGTAGCCCTTCACCTTGGCGGACGTCATTGCCGTGTCCGGCGGCCAGGTGGACGGCAGCCAGCCCAGCCTATAGCTGAATATGCGCAGCACGAAGGATATCAATACGAAACTCGGGATCGAAATGAAGATCATGACCAGGGTGGAGATGGTATGATCGGTGACGGTGTTTTTCTTTAACGCCGCCCAAATGCCCAGCAGTATGCCCAACGGCACCGACACGATGACCGAGAGAATGTTCAAACGAATGGAATAGCCGATGCGGGACATGATGATGACCGAAGCGGCCACGTTAGGCTGAAACGATTTGCTGTAGCCCCAGTCCCAATGGAAGACCACGTTCTTGAGCCAGTTGGCATACTGCTCCAGAACCGGTACCTGATAATAGTAATAGGCGCGCCCTTTCTCCGTGGGCGATTTGTACAGGAGCGTGCCGTATTGGGGCATCTCCTTTTCGAATCGATTGACATATCCAAGATGTAACTGCTTGTCGAAATAAGCGATCTGTTGCTGATCTCCGCCGATGGGGCGCTCAAAAGGCAGCAGTTTCACCAGGATGAATGTCAATGACAAAATGATAAAGGTGGTGAGGAACGCGAGTCCGATCCTCTTAAGGACATATTTCCCCATTCTAAACCCCCCAGAGTCTTTTGTTCAACTGACGGGCGATGGGACAATATGCCCCATCGCCCGTGCATTCATCAAGGTGTGTTCACTTATTGAGCAGCAGGAACTTCGAAATGATCCTCCTGGACGGAGTAGTAGAGACCGCTGCTCTCTGCGCCGTCGAAGACCTGATCATAGTAGAAGTCGAAGCCGGTGAGACCGGAGGGGTTCTCGGAGGTGCCGCTGCCGGTGGCGTAATCTGCAGCCAGCTCAGCAGGCACGGTGAAGGTCACGACCACGACGCCGCCGTCCTTGTTCTCCACGGTGAACTCCACAGACTTTTCATCATAGTTGCCGTCGCCCAGCTTGTAGCGCTCGTAGTTGCAGCAAACCACGTCGGTGGGCGTGATGGTGGTGATGTCAGTCAAAGTGGGCACGATCTCCATGGAACCGGTGTAGGAGCCGTCCTCGTTCTTCACGATCTTGGTGTAGTTGAACGTAGCGATGGGCTTGTTCTGGCCCTTGCCGACGATGCCCTTGGAGTTGACCGCATTGTACAGCGCGTCGAAGGACCACCGCATGTTCTTATAGACGATGGGGTACACTTCGGGATCGTTGGTGTCCACGCCCCAGTTGAGGGTGAAGCTGCCGGAGATGTCCTGATCGGAGGACAGCACAGACACGAAGCCGATGGGATCCAGGCTGTTGCCGGAGATGGAGCCGAAGCCGATATCGAACTGGCCGACCATCATCTTGTTGTAGTACACATCGCTCCAGGCATTGCCTACCCAGAAATCGACGGACAGCTGATAGACGCCGCCGCAGACGCTCTCATCGTTGAAGGCGGTCTCCAGCAGGTTCTTGATCTCGTTGTGGTAGTTCTCCTCGTGAGTGGGATACATCCAGGCGATCTCAATGTGGATCACGGTGGGGGCATCCTTGGTGCCGGGGGTGTAGGCGCCGTCAGCTTCCAGCTCGGTGAGAGCCATGCGGAAGTAGTCGCGGGCCAGCTCCAGGCTGTAGCCGTAGCCGTCGGTATCCTCCAGCAGCGTCTCGACCGCCTTCTTGTGGGCGGCGGTGACGGCGTAGGAAAGACCGTTCTCAGGATCGGACATGTAGTTGGAAGCGAGATAATCCACGGAGGGGATGGAACCACGCGCGTTGGCGAAGGTCAACCGATCGATGGAATAGCTCAGAGCCTGGACGAAGTGGTGGTTGCCCAGAGCAGGCTTGATCTCCCAGTAGGAATCCTTGGGCGTCTGAGTGACCACGCCCTCCTCGCCGAACAGGTACTCCCAGGTCTCGGCGTTGGTGGCGTTGACGTTCAGCTTGAAGTTGGAGTTACCGGTGGTGGAACGGGTCCGAGGATCGTTCCGATACTCGTTCAGGTACTCCTGGGGAATGCCGGAAGCATCGAAGTGACCGGCCAGGAACTCGTTCAGCACCGCGGAGGTGTCCTCACGGGAAGCGGTGAAGATCTTGTCATGGATGCCCTCGATGGCATACTTGGTGTCGGCATAGACGTAGTTGGGGTTCTTCTTGTAGACGATCTGCTGATCCTGATCGTAGCGCTCCAGATAGTAGGCGCCCAGGGACAGCGCGTTGTCCACGGGAGTTTCGGTCTTATCGGTGTTGTAGCCGAAGATGTTCTGGACGGTGACCAGATCGATGAAGTCCTGGGGCAGGGGCATGTACAGGCTGGAAGAGATGTAGTACATGCAGTAGAACTGGGTCTGCTCCTCGGTGAAGGTGACTTCGAAGTAGTTCTTGCCATCCTCCTCATAGGCCTTCAGGCCCACGTTGGCCCACAGCTCGTCGTTGGGGCCTTCCGCGGTGCCCTGGTAATACTCCTTGGCACCCTTGATGGCACCGGACTTGGTGTTGGCCTGCTCGGAGCCGCGGTACAAGGCGTTGGCCTGGGTCAGCAGCATCTTGAAGGGAGTCAGATAGTCCTCCAGAGCAACCTCACGGTCGTTGAAGGCCTTGCGGCTCTCCAGCTCGGAACCGGTGACATACTTGAGGCCGTCAGCAGCACCCGTGCGGACTTCGAACCGCCAGGTGGTGGCCATGCCGTCGCCATCCTCATCGTTGACCGCAACGGGCTTTTCCTTGGCCAGCTCGGGCACCCAGTCGTAGCCGTCCTTGGTCTCGTTCATGAAGTTGGTGTAGAAGCTGGCGGCCTGATAGCCGAACAGGTCGCCCACCTGGGAACCCTGGTCGTTGTAGTAGTTCAACGTGCCGGGATCCTCAGATTCAGAGATGTGATAGTAGCGCTTCCAGGCTTCGTTGGTCTCGTACTCGAGATCGGCGGTGATGGCGCCCTCGGCCAGGATGCCGAAGCCGTAACCGACGATGTAGTTCTCGGTGCCCAGCGTTACACGGGGGTTGTACATGACGTAGCCGCCGTTCTCAAACAGGGAGATGCCGGTGATGCCGGTGGTGACGGCGAACCGCTCCAGGATGCCCAGTACGTTGGTGCGCTCGGCGTTGGAGTCCTTCTTGTAGGTGTAGAGGCCGTCAGCCAGGGGGATAGCTTCCGCAATGGCCTTGAAGCCGGCTTCATAAGCCGCACGAACCTCCGCCAGGGTGGCGGCTTCGTCGATGGCCTTGTCGGCGTCCTCGCGGGCCGCCTTCACGGCTGCGTAGGTGGCGTCCTCGAGCTGATCCTCGATGGCGGCGACGACCACATCCAGATCGTTCTTGACGTACGCTTTGTAGTCGTCACGATCCATGTAGGCGCCGTCCCAGGGAGCCATGGGCTCTTCGGTGGCCTTGGGCTCTTCCGTGGCCTTGGGAGCTTCTTCCTTCTTGGGCTCTTCAGCCTTGGGAGCGTCAGCAGCCTTGGGCTCTTCCGTCTTGGGCGCTTCCGTCGCGGGCTGAGCGCAGGCGACAGCCATACCGAGGACCATGACCAGAGCCAGCAGGATTGCTATTGTCTTTTTCATCATTTTTCCTCCTGTTTTTATTTTTCTCCAATTGAGAAATTGAGTTCTTACAGTCTGTGGGGAACGACGACTCTTCATCCGGCCGCGCTTTCATCCGGCGAATGAGACGAAAGTATGACCTTTATATGAATTGATTGTAATTATACCATCGGCCCCGGCGCTTGTCAAACCGTTCCCATCGGAAATCCTGCATCCTTTTCCATTTTTTGAAGCATTTTCCGGCTTATTTTTTGTTATTATGCAGCATTTTCCCGTTTTATGCAGGAATTCCCGTTCCCCGGATGCAGGTTGACGGCGGACCCTTTTGGTGATAGCATGGCCATAAAGAGAAACGGGAAGGGTGAACACCATGTGGAAGCGATTCAGAAATCTAAAGATCAGGACCCTTTTCATACATATACTCGTCACCGCCGCCTATCCCGTCGCCAAGGCCGTTACCGCCGAGCAGCATAAGCTGACCGTCTTCTGCGACGTTCTCACCATCGTGGCGGGGATCCTCCTTATCGCCGGCGTGGTGTACGGTCTTGCTCTGCACGGAGATTTCGATATCGCCGGCTATACTTTCCGGCGGGGTTTTCGCAGCGGGCAAAAACAGACCTACGACGCCTATCGTAAAAACATGCAGGAAAAAAGAGAGGACGCTTTCAACTATCCTCTCTTTGTCGGTTTGCTGTATATCGCTCTCTCGGCGTTTATCGCCTACGTGCTGCTTTAATTCTTCTGGGCAGCGCGCATCTTCTCCAACTCGGCGATCTTCTCCTCATACTGAGCATATTCCTTCGTCGTGGCATACACAAAGTGACCGGGACGGATCTCTTTCATGGTACGCTTTTCACCGGACTGATCCAGCTTGGAAGGATCGTAGACGATGGCGCGCCTGGTCCGCTCCACCACGGGATCGGGCATGGGCACGGCGGAGAGCAGGGAGATGGTGTAGGGATGCAGCGGATACTCGAACAGGGTCTCGGAATCCGCGATCTCCACGATCTCCCCCAGGTGGATGACGGCGATCCTGTCCGCGATGAACCGGACCACGGACAGATCGTGGGCGATGAACAGGTAGGTCAGATTCTTCTCGGCCTTGAGCTTGTTCATCAGGTTCAGCACCTGGGCCCGGATGGACACGTCCAGAGCGGAGATGGGCTCGTCGGCCACGATGAACTTGGGGTCCATGATCATGGCCCGGGCGATGCCGACCCGCTGGCGCTGGCCGCCGGAGAACTCGTGGGGGTAGCGGGACTTGTGCTCGGGCAGCAGACCCACGTCCTGGAGCGCCTTGTCCACCTTGGCGATCCTCTCCTCCTCATCCCGATAGAGATGGAAGTTGTAGAGGCCCTCGGACACGCAGTACTCGATGGTGGCGCGCTCGTTCAGGGAGGCGGCGGGATCCTGGAAGATCATCTGGATGTTCCGGACCACGTTGCGGTCCTCCTCCCGGCTGATCTTGCCGGAGATGCGCTTGCCTTCGAACTCGATCTCGCCGGCGCTGCAGGGATTGATCCGAAGGATGGCGCGGCCGAGCGTGGTTTTGCCGGAGCCGGACTCGCCCACCAGGGCGAAGGTCTCGCCCTTGTAGATGTCGAAGTTGGCGTCCTTCACGGCCACGAACTTCTTCTTGCCGGAACCGAAGGCGATGTCCACATGCTTGATGGAGAGGATGACCTCCCGGCCAGTGTTATTACTCGACATGGAACGACCCTCCCTTATCCGTCATCTTCTTGATCTTCTCATGCAGGTTCTGAATGGCTTCCGGCTTTTCCAGCTTAGGCGCCCGGGGATCCAACAGCCAGGTCTTGGCGAAATGGGTATCGCTGACCTGGAAGAAGGGCGGCTCCTCCACGAAGTCGATCTTCAGGGCATGCTTGTTCCGGGGGGCGAAGGCGTCGCCCTTGATCTTGTTGTACAGGGACGGCGGCGTGCCCGTGATGTAGGCCAGCTCCTCGCCCTTGACGCCCAGCTGGGGCAGGCTTGACAGCAGCGCCCAGGTGTAGGGATGGCAGGGCTCGAAGAAGATCTCCTCCACCGTGCCGTACTCGATGATCTG
>CAMHDC010000003.1 GCA_946183765.1 uncultured Clostridia bacterium
TCCTGCATGTGGTAGCCCGAGATGGAGATGCAGTTGAACTTGGGCATGTTCTTGGAGGTATAGGCGAAGATGTCGCCGATGATCCGCATGGAGGCGGCGGGGGGATAGATGTAGGTGTTGCGGACCATGAACTCCTTGAGGATGTCGTTCTGAATGGTACCGGTCAGCAGCTTCTTGTCCACACCCTGCTCTTCGCCGGCCACGATGTAGAAGGCCAGGATGGGCAGCACCGCGCCGTTCATGGTCATGGACACGGACATCTGGTCCAGGGGGATGCCCCTGAAGAGGATCTCCATATCCAGGATGGAGTCCACGGCCACGCCCGCTTTGCCCACGTCGCCCACCACCCGGGGATGGTCGGAGTCGTAGCCCCGGTGGGTAGCGAGGTCGAACGCGATGGACAGGCCCTTCTGGCCCGCGGCCAGGTTCCGGCGGTAGAAGGCGTTACTTTCTTCGGCGGTGGAGAAGCCGGCGTACTGCCGGACGGTCCAGGGCCGGGTCACATACATGGTGGGGTACGGCCCGCGAAGATAGGGAGGCACGCCCGCCATGAAGTGCAGGTGGTTCATGTCCTTATAGTCGTCCTCGGTGTACAGGGGCCGGATGTCGATCTGCTCCATGGTGTGGTTGTACAGATCCTCGGGGGTCTTGCCGGTCTCCTTCTTCAGCTTCTCGAGCCACTCTTCATAGGTCATCCCCTTGACCGCCTCCTGGCGGAACGGGATGTTGCTGAAATCTACTTTGCCCATTAGATGATCCCCTTTCCTTTCTGGATGTTGGTCAGGATGGCGAGGCAGTTGGCCCGGACGTGGATGTACTCGTCCACACCGGCCTCGTCATAGGAAGGCTTGAACTCGGGCGCCGGGGCGCCGGCCAGGAACACCTTCATATTGGGCGCCTTGGCCTTGATGCCACGGGCTACCGGCGGCACCAGCTCGGGATAGGTATCATCGGTAGAGCAGATGATGGCCACGTCCGCGCCGGAAGCGACCGCCGCGTCCACCGCCTCGTCCACGGTGGCGAAGCCGTTGTTGCGCAGCACGTCGAAGTGGGCCACCTCCATGAAGGAAGCGGAGAAGTCCGCCCGGGCCTTGTGCTGGGGGATGGGCCCCATGTTGCACAGGAACACCTTCACGTTGTCGCCGGTCCTGGCGATGTAGTCCTCGGTGGCCTTGCGGAGCGCCTCGTACTGCTCGGTCCAGCGGTGGGGCAGGATGGCGGTGATGGCCTCGGCCTGGCCGTCGGCGAAGGAAGCGGCCACGTCAGCCAGCGTCGCGCCCTCCTCGAGAGCGTCGCCGGAGCACTTGACGCAGGTCTTCAAGCCCTCCACGGGCTTGCCCGCGGGCTTGGCGGCCTTGGGTGTCTTCTCGCCCTCCAGGGGCTTCTCGGACATGTTGGGGTACATGTTGCTGCCCACGGCCCGATCCTGCCGGGTGGCCAGCCGCTTGAAGCGATCGGCCAGGGTGGCCGCGATCTCGCTCTGGACGGTGCCAGCGCGGAGGGCCTCCAGCATGCCGCCGGCGGCCTGGATCTTCTGGATCTGCTTCCAGATGGCCTCGCCCAGCTGGCCGGTGAGGGTCTCCACGTACCAGGAGCCGCCCGCCGGGTCCACGGGGGAGAGCAGGTTGAACTCCTCCTGCATCATGACCTGGATGTTCCGGGCGATGCGGCGGGAGAAGGGGTCGCTGTCCCGAACGGCCGCGTCGAAGGGCAGGATCTTCATGCCGCTGACGCCGCCCACCACGCCGGAGAAAGCCTGGGTGGTGGCACGAAGCACGTTCACGTAGGGGTCATAGAGGGTGGTGGTGAACTCACTGGTCTCGGCGAAGACGTCGATGCACTGAGCCTTCTCGCCCGCGCCGTAGGCCTGCATGAGCTGGGCCCAGACCACGCGGACCGCACGGAGCTTGGCGATCTCCATGAAGAAGTTGGGACCCAGGCAGAAGTTGAAGCGGATGTGCTCGGCCGCCTCGTCCACGGTGTAGCCCCGCGCCATCATCTCGTCGATGTACTGAAGGCCGGTGGCCAGGGCCGCCGCGGCCTCCTGGATGGCGTTGGCGCCGCCGTTGTGGTAGACGGAGCTCTGCACGTAGATGACCTTCAGCTCGGGAGCGTGCTTGAGAGCGCACTTCAGCGTGGTGGCCATCTGGTCCATGTAGCTGCTGAAGCTGCTGTCGAAGCCGCCCTTCCTGACGGCCTCGCCCATGGGATCGGCGCCCACGCAGCCGGTGAGGGGCGCGTCATCGCCCACCTTCTTCTGGCGGCGCAGGATGGCGGCCAGCAGGGGCAGGGCGGTCTCTCCGGCGTACACGGACAAGGGCGCGTAGCGGAGCTGGACCTCGTTCAAAAGGGTCTCCACGTCTTGGAGGGTATTCAGCTCCACGGCCTCGGCGTCGAAGTTCACGGCGTTGGTGCCCTTGTTGAGCTCCTCCAGCAGGACCTTGTTGGCCTCGGCGGGGTCATGGGCCTCCACCTCCTGGGCGATCTTCCAGGGCTCCTCGGCATAGCCGGCGGTCTTGGTGCCCCGCAGGAAGTCAGCGGCGCCGGGGAAGCCCAGGCGCTCTTTGTAAGGCGCGGCTTCCGCCTCGGTGTAGATGGGCGAGAGCACGATGCCTTCCGGCGTCTTGGTGAACAGCTTCTTCTCGAAGATGCCGCCCTTCAGGCTTTCGATGGCCGCGGCCTTCCACGTCTCGTAGGAAGTCGGTTCGAACTCATCGAAGGTCACCGGAGCCAACGGTTCGGTGTTAGATTTGGTATCCATCACAACATCCTTTCTTCCATAATATATCACTATCGCCGGGGGAGTGCCGTTTTATGTTCCCGCCGATACTGCCGCAATGAGGGCGTTGCCGAAAGAAACGTCCAAAAGGACTCACTGGGAGGTCCTCGCCTGCGCTTTGACCCCCGGGTCCTTTCTCCCTGACGATCGCCATCCCTCCTCGGGGCGGACCGCCGTCGTTTTACGGCAAGTATTCTGGCTCATGGCTTTCTCCTCGGGCACGCCTTCCCACGAAATTCGCAGTGGCCTCTGTACCCTCGCAGCCATTGACAGCAGCGGGACTGCTCCGGATTCTCACCGGATTCCTTGCAGCCTAAAACGGTGTTCATTTGTATTTATTATGCTACTGTATCCCAGGGAAAAAGTCAACTGTTTTATGACGGCATCCCATGCAAAATCGGGGGTAAAGCACAATTGACGCGGGCCGGAAAACCACGTATAATTTACCTATATAAAAGGGTGAAGGGGCGAGGGCATGAACTTTCAGAATCTCGAATACTTTCTGGCCGTGGCCGAGGAGATGAACGTCACCCAGGCCGCCAAGCGCCTCCACATCTCCGAGCAGGCCCTGTCCCGGCAGATCGGCAAGCTGGAGCAGGAGCTGGGGGCCAGGCTCTTCGAGCGCAATCCCCGCTTCACCCTGTCCCCCGCGGGCAAGCGGCTGAAGGCCGCCGCCGAACAGATCGGGAACATCCATCGGCAGCTCCATCTGGAGCTGGACGACCTCAGTAACAACAACACCGGCGAGCTCCGCATCGGCGTCAGCTACACCCGGGGCCAGGCTCTGCTCCCGCGGCTGCTGCCCCCCTTCCACGCCCGGCATCCGGGCATCACCATCACCATCCAGGAGGGCTCCTCGGCGGAGCTGCAGGACAATCTGTCGAAGGGCCGCATCGACCTGCTCATCGGCTACGTGCCCCGGGATCTGGACGCCTTCGAGGCCGCCGAGCTGAGCCGGGAACGGCTGTTTTTGGTGGTGCCCAAGACCTTCATGGCGGACCTGTTCGGCAAGAAAGCCGACGAGAAGCGCAAAGAATTCGCCGAAGGCGTGGACATTTTGGCCTTCCGGGACCTGCCCTTCATCCTCCTCGATCGGGACGATCGGGTCCGGCGCATGGCGGATCGGCTCTTCTCCCGCTACGACATCACGCCCCGGGTACTGCTGGAGACCCGGAATATCCAGACCGCCTTCGCCCTGGCCATGGAGGGCATGGGCATGACCATCTATCCGGAGCTGTTCCTCTCCAGCCAGTCCCTGCTCCCCTCGGCCCAGGCCGCCCGGGATGCGGTGGACTGGTTCCCCCTGGACAGCGATCTTGCCCAGACCATCGTGGTGGCCTACCACCCGGAAAAATACCTCTCCAACGCCGCCCGGGACTTCATCGAGGAAGCGCAAACCATTCTGAATTCGTGAGAATTTGCAGGGTATCCTGCAAAATCTTATTTATTTGCAGGATGCCCTGCATAATGGTTTCAATTATCCCATTTTTTAACAACCAAAAGGTTGTTCCTTGCCCGCCCATAAAACTGCTTTCCCATCCCCTCCCGTCATGGTATCATACTACCAGGATGTTTTTATACTTCCGTTATATATCATGGAAAGGGGAAACACATGGTTAACAAACGGCTGATCATCAACGAAAAGTGGTGCAAGGGCTGCGGCATTTGCGTGGCTTTCTGCCCCAAGCAGGTGCTCGTGCTGAAGAAGGGAAAGGTCACCAAGGCCAATCCCGACGCTTGCATCAAGTGCGGGCAGTGCGAACAGAGGTGTCCCGACTACGCCATTTATCTGGAAAAAGTTGAGGAGGGTGCAAACTAATGGGTAAGAAAGTTTTAATGCAGGGCAACGAAGCCTGCGTCATGGGCGCCATCGCCGCCGGTATGCGGTTCTTCGCCGGATACCCCATCACGCCCTCCACCGAGATCGCTGAGATCTCCGCTCAGGAGCTGCCCAAGGTGGGCGGCCGCTTCCTCCAGATGGAGGACGAGATCTCCGGCGCCGCCGCCGCCATCGGCGCTTCCGTGGCCGGCGTCAAGGCCATGACCGCCACCTCCGGCCCGGGCTTCTCCCTCAAGCAGGAGCACATCGGCTACGCCGCCGAGGCCGAGATCCCCGTAGTGGTCGTGGACGTCCAGCGTGTGGGCCCCTCCACGGGCCTTCCCACCAGCCCCGCCCAGGGCGACCTCATGCAGGCTCGCTGGGGCACTCACGGCGACCATCCCGCCATCGTCATCTCCCCCGCCACGGTAAAGGAGACCTACCTCGAGGTCATTCGCTGCTTCAACCTGGCCGAGAAGTATCGCACCCCCGTCATCTTCCTCATGGACGAGATGGTGGGCCACCTTCGCGAGGGCATCGAGATCCCCGAGGCCGACGAGATCGAGGTCTTCGACCGCATCGTCAACAAGAACCTGACCGACGAACAGGCCTATTCCATCCCCGAGGGCAAGTACGCCCCCGAGATGGCGCCCTTCGGCGAAGGCATGCACTACAACATCTCCGGCCTCTTCCACGACGAGACCGGCTTCCCCCGCGGCACCGCCCAGAGCTACGAGAAGTTCATGAACCGCCTCCTCGATAAGGTGGAGAAGAACCGGGCCGACATCGAGAAGTGGGAAGAGAAGTACCTGGACGACGCGGAGATCGCCGTGGTCAGCTTCGGCGGCGCCGCTCGTTCCGCTGAGGAAGCGGTCATCGAGGCCCGCAAGCAGGGCATCAAGGCCGGTCTCTTCCGTCCCATCACCGTGTGGCCCTTCCCCGAGAAGGCCGTGGAAGAGCTGGCCAAGAAGGTCAAGCGGTTCCTGGTGGTGGAGAACAACGCCGGTCAGATGGTCATCGAAGTGAAGGCCCATGCCGGCAACGTGCCCGTGGACTTCCTGGGCCGGTTCAACGGCTCCGTGGTGGACCCCGACGAAGTGCTCGCGAAACTCAAGGAGGAGGCATAAGCTATGGCAAGCGAATTGATCAACAACACCATGCGGCTTAGGAACCTGCCGCACATCTGGTGCCCCGGCTGCGGCAACGGCATCCTCATGCGGGACGTGGCCCAGGCCATCACCAATCTGGGGCTTGACCGCGACAAGGTGGTCATCGTCTCCGGTATCGGCTGCTCCTCCCGAGCCGCCGGCTATATGAACTACAACACCCTGCACACCACCCACGGCCGCGCCATCGCGTTCGCCACCGGCATCAAGATGGCCAAGCCCGAGCTCACCGTCATCGTCATCACCGGCGACGGCGACAGCTCCGCCATCGGCGGCAACCACCTGATCCACGCCGCCCGCCGGAACATCGACCTCACCGTGGTCGTGTTCAACAACAACATCTACGGCATGACCGGCGGTCAGTTCTCGCCCACCACGCCCACCGGCTCCTTCGCCACCACGGCCCCCTACGGCAGCATCGACCGTACCTTCGACCTGCCCACGTTGGCCATGGGCGCCGGCGCCACCTACGCCGCCCGCGGCTCCGCCTATCACGTGCCCCAGACCACCAAGCTCATTCAGGACGGTATCGCCCACAAGGGCTTCGCCCTCATCGACTGCATGGCTGTCTGCCCCACCTATTACGGCCGCAAGAACAAGAAGGGCGACGCCGTGAAGATGATGACCTGGCAGAAGGAGAACGTGGTTCTCAAGGCCAAGGCCGACACCATGACCCCCGAAGAGCTGGAAGGCAAAGCCGTGATCGGCTGCTTCCGCAACGAGCAGAACGTGCCCGAGTACACCGCGGAGTACACCAAGCTCATCGAACGACTGAAGAAGGCATAAAGGAGAGAAAAACGTATGCGTAATAGAGAAGAACTTCGGCTCGTCGGCAGCGGCGGCCAGGGCGTCATCCTTGCTTCCGTCATTCTCGCCGAGGCGGCGATCCTCGCCGGCAAAAACGCGGCCCAGAGCCAGAGCTACGGCCCCGAGGCCCGCGGCGGCGCCTGCATGGCCCAGGCCGTCATCAGCAACGGTGAATTGGGCTTCCCCAAGGTCCGCATCCCCAGCTTCCTCATGGCTCTCACCGAGCAGTCCCTGGAAAAGTACGGCAAGAACCTGCCGGAAGACTGCGTAATCCTGGTGGACAGCTCCCTGGAGATCCCGGAATGGCTGGCCGGCCGCAAGGTCTACCAGGCCCCCATTCTCCAGGCCGCCATCGAGCAGGTCGGCAAGCCCCAGACCGCCAACATCGTGGCCGTGGCCGTCATCAACAAGCTGTTGGATCTGGTTCCCCCGGAGGTGCTAAAGGAAGCCGTTTCCGCCCGTATCCCCAAGGGCACCGAGGCCGCCAACTTCAAGGCCCTGGAAGTGGGCATGAACCTGCTGTAAAACAAACCGCCGCCGGACCGGGATACCGAGGAGGAGCACGCTATGGAACGACAACTGAAAATGCGTGTCCTGATCGCTAAGCCCGGCCTGGGCGGCCATGACCGGCGCGCCAAGCAGATCGCCCAGGGCCTGAAGGAACAGGGCTTCGAGGTGGTCTTCACCGGCCTTCGCCAGACCCCCGGCCAGATCGCCGACGCCGCCCTCTCCCACGAGGTGGACGCCGTGGGCCTGAGCCTGCCCGACAGCGCCCAGGCGGATCTGGCCGCCCAGGTGAAAGCGCTCCTCCACAGCCAGGGGGCCACGGACGTGGTCCTGCTGGGCTTCGGCAGCATCCGAGAGGAGGACGTGCCCGCGCTCCTCGGCGCGGGGCTGGAGGCCGTGTTCCCCGCGGGGGCGTCCGTCAACGACATGGCGGACTATCTGCGGCGGCAGTATGCGCTGACCGGCACCTATTGAACGAAGAAGGCGCGCGCCCATTCGACGCGCGCCTTCCCGATTTTTGAAATTTGAAAACAAACAGGAGGACAGACTATGGAACTCAAACGCGTGGATCATATCGGCATCGCCGTGAAGAACCTGGAAGAGGCTGTGAACTTCTATGAGACCGCCATCGGCCTCAAGGCCGTGGGCTACGAGACCGTGGAGGAGCAGAAGGTGAAGGTCGCCTTTATGCCCTGCGGCGACAGCGAGCTGGAGCTTCTGGAGAGCACCGAGCCCGACGGCCCCATCGCCCGCTTCATCGAGAAGAACGGCCCCGGCATCCAGCACATCGCCATCCGGGTGGACGACATCGACAAGGCTCTCGAGGAGCTGAAGGAGAAGGGCGTCCGCCTCATCGACCAGACTCCCCGCTACGGCGCGGGCAACGCGCGCATCGCTTTCGTCCATCCCAAGGCCACCGGCGGCGTGCTGCTGGAGCTCACCCAGCGGATGTAATGAGGTGAAAGCATGACGACTCAGGAAAAACTCTACGATTTTCAGGAACGCTGTGAGAAGATCCTCGCCATGGGCGGGGAAAAGGCCGTAGACAAGCAGCACAGCCGGGGCAAGTTCACCGCTCGGGAGCGCCTCGACATGCTGTTCGACGAGGGCACCTTCAAGGAAGTGGACCGGTTCGTCAACCATCGCTGCAACAACTTCGGCATGGAGAAGAAGGTCGTGGCGGCGGACGGCGTGGTCACGGGCTACGGTCTCGTGGACGGTCGGAAGGTCTTCGCCTACGCCCAGGACTTCACCAGCGTGGGCGGCGCCCTGGGTGAGATGCACGCGGCCAAGATCTGCAAGGTCATGGATATGGCCCTCGAAGCCGGCTGCCCCTGCATCGGCCTCAACGACTCCGGCGGCGCCCGTATCCAGGAGGCGGTGGACGCCCTCTCCGGCTACGGCCAGATCTTCCGCCGCAACTCCCTGGCCTCCGGCCTGATCCCCCAGATCTCCGTCATCATGGGGCCCTGCGCCGGCGGCGCGGTCTATAGCCCCGCCCTCACCGACCTCATCATCATGGTGGATCAGAAGAGCCAGATGTTCATCACCGGTCCTAGGGTCATCGAAGCCACCACCGGCGAGAAGGTGTCCGAGGAGGAGCTGGGCGGCGCCAACACCCAGACCTCCGTGTCCGGCGTGGCCCATCTCATGGCTGCCGACGAGGAGGAGGCCATCTGGTTCATCCGCATGATCCTCTCCTACCTGCCCAGCAGCGCCCGGGACAAGGCCCCCGTCTATGAGTTCGAGCGCGGCGACGAATACCGCCCCGCCCTCAACGACATCGTGCCCGACAGCTCCCGCCGCGCCTACGACGTGCGCACCGTCATCGGCGAGATCGCCGATCCCGACAGCTTCTTCGAGCTGCAGCCCAACTACGCCACCAACATCGTCACCGGCTTCGGCCGGATCGGCGGCCGGTCCGTGGGCTTCATCTGCAACCAGCCCATGATCATGGGCGGGTGCCTGGACATCAACGCCTCCGACAAGGCCTCCCGGTTCATCCAGATGTGCGACGCCTTTGGTCTCCCCCTCATCAACCTGGTGGACGTGCCCGGGTTCCTCCCCGGCACCAACCAGGAGTACGGCGGCATCATCCGTCACGGCGCCAAGCTCCTCTACGTCTACTCCGTGGCCGAGAGCCCCAAGATCACCGTGATCATGCGCAAGGCCTACGGCGGCAGCTATCTGGCCATGTGCTCCAAGGACCTGGGCGCCGACATGGTGCTGGCCTGGCCCACCTCTGAGATCGCCGTCATGGGCGCCGAGGGCGCTGCCAACATCATCTTCGCCAAGGACATCAAGGCCGCCAAGGACAACGCCATCGCCGCCGGCAGCGACGAGGCCGCCGCCAAGGCCGCCGCCGAAGCCGTCCGTCAGGAGAAGATCGCCGAGTACACCGCCCAGTTCGCCACGCCCTATGTGGCCGCTTCCCACGGCTACGTGGACTGCGTCATCGAGCCCGCCGAGACCCGGGACTACATCCTGGACGCCCTGGAGCTCTTCGAGAACAAGAAGCGGGAAGGCCGCGTCCGCGGCAATATGCCCCTCTAATCCGATGCAAACGAAAAAACCCGCCGCGAGGCGGGTTTTTTGTGTGATTCGTTATTCTTCGCTTTCCTCCTGCTTCGCCGGCAGGGCCACGGGCGCGTTCAGGATGTCCATGAACTCCTGGCCCGTGATGGTCTCCCGGGCGATGAGGACCTTGGCGATCTCGTCCAGCTTGGACCGGTTGTCGCGGAGGATGGTCTTCGCCTGGTCGTAGGCTTTGTCGATGAGGGCGACGATCTCCCGGTCGATCCGGGCGGCGGTCTCCTGGGAGCAGTTCATGGTGGTGTCGTTGCCCAGATACGGGTTCACCACCTGCTCGAAGGCGGTCATGCCGAAGGTTTCGCTCATGCCGTAGCGGGTGATCATGGCCCGGGCGATGCCGGTGGCCTGCTCGATGTCGTTGCTTGCGCCGGTGGTCACGGAATCGAAGCACAGCTCCTCTGCCGCCCGGCCGCCGGTGAGGGTCACGATCTTGGCGAAGGCCTCCTGCTTGTCCATGAGGAAGCGCTCGTCCTCGTCGGCCTGCATGGTGAAGCCCAGGGCGCCGGAGGTCCGGGGAATGATGGTGATCTTGTGGACCGGGGACGCCCCCTTCTGTTTGGCGGCCACCAGGGCGTGGCCCACCTCGTGGTAGGCGATGATCTCCTTCTCGTGCTGGGAGATGACCATGCTCTTGCGCTGTTTGCCGGCCAAAGCCACGTCCACGCTGTCCTCCAGGTCCTTCTGGGTGACCGCGTGACGGCCGGACCGGACGGCGCACAGGGCCGCTTCGTTGATCACGTTAGCAAGGTCCGCCCCGCTGGCTCCCGGCGTGATCCGGGCGATGGCGGCGAGGTCGATCTCACCCTCGGTCTTGATCCGGTTGCAGTGGATGCGCAGGATCGCCTCCCGGCCGCCCTGGTCGGGCAGCTCCACCGGCACCCGCCTGTCGAACCGGCCGGGCCGCAGCAGCGCCTTATCCAGGGACTCGGGCCGGTTGGTGGCCGCCAGGACCACCACGCCGGAGTTGCCCTCGAAGCCGTCCATTTCGGAAAGCAGCTGGTTCAGGGTCTGCTCCCGCTCGTCGTTGCCGCCGAAGCCGTCCCGCTTCTTGCCGATGGCGTCGATCTCGTCGATGAACACGATGCAGGGCGCCTTCTCCCGGGCCTCCTTAAAGAGGTCCCTGACCTTGGACGCGCCCATGCCCACGAACAGCTCCACGAACTCAGGTCCGGAGATGGAGAGGAAGGGTACGCCCGCTTCCCCGGCCACGGCCCGGGCCATGAGGGTCTTGCCGGTGCCCGGCGGGCCGATGAGCAGGGCGCCCCGGGGCATCCGGGCGCCGATCTCCGTGTATTCCTGGGGATTGTGGAGGTAGCTTACGATCTCCTGCAGGCTCTCCTTGGCCTCGTCCTGACCGGCCACGTCGGCAAAGGTGGTCTTCACCTCGCCCCCATCTATGGACCGGGCGTTGGACTTGCCCAGGCCGCCCATGAGGCCGCCGCCGGCGCCCAGCTTCCCCATCCGCCGGAACAGGAAACTGAAGATCAGCACGTAAAAGAGGATGGGCACCGCATACTGGATCAGGATCAGCAGGAGCATGTTCCCCGTGCCGGGGTTCTCCGAGAAGGTGACCCCCGCCTCATGGAGCCGGTTCACCAGGTCCGGGTCGTCCATGGCGGTGACGGAGTAGACCGTGGTCTTCTTCCCGCTGCTCCCCGACAGGGTGCGGAAGCCGAAGTTCAGCTGAGGCGCCGCCGTAGGGGCGGGCTGGGCCGCCTCCGTGAGGGTATAGTACAGGGTGCCGCTTTTAAGCTCCACCTCCTTGACCTTTCCCTCCTCCAGGGCGGCGAGGAACACGTCGTAGGTGACCGGTTCCTCGTTGGTAGAGCTCAGAGCCCGGGGCGCGCCCAGGCCAAAGAGGAGAATGACCACGCCCAGACCGATGAACAGCCAGAACCACAGGGGGCGGCGGGGCTTCGCTTGCTTTTCGTCCATAGGGTATTCCTTCTTGCGCCGGAACCGGCGCATTTTTCGTTAGGCTTATTGTACCAACAAAATGTGATGGAATCCACTTCTTTTTCCCGAAAAGGGAGTGGCAATGTAAAAATGTTGTGAAAAAGAGGGCCGAAGCGAGCAGCGGTCCCCGCCGTCCTTCCCTTTTTCCCGAAACATGGTATACTGAACCTGTATCTTTCGAGGGAGGCAACCATGCTGTATCTCTATCTTGCTCTGAGCCTGGCGGCCGCCGCCGTCTTCGCCCATTCGATCCTTCAGGGCTTGCTCGTTTTCGTCGGGGCCCTTTTGGGGCTGCTGCTGCTGCACGTGCTGGTGCTGGCCGCCGCGTCCCTGTTCGTGGACAAAAAGAACCCGAATCCCCGGTTTTTCCCCTTCTACCGCAAGCTCATCATCCTCAGCGTCGGTCCCCTGCTGCAGGCGGGCCGCGTCCGTGTGGATCTGATCGGTGCGGAGAAGCTCCCGGAGGGCGGTTTTTTGCTGGTGGGGAACCACCGGTCCGACTTCGACCCCATCACCGCCATGTACGCCCTTCGCAAGCGGGGCCTGACCTTCGTCACAAAAAAGGAGAACGGAGACATCCCCGTGGGCGGCCGGATCATCATCGGCTCCGGGTGCCTGTCCCTGGACAGGAGCGACGACAAGCAGGGGCTTCTGGTCATCCGCCAGGCGGTCCGCCGCATCCGGGACGGGGAGGCCATCGGCATCTACCCCGAGGGCACGCGGTCGAAGACCGGAGAGCTGCTGCCCTTCCGCATGGGCTGCTTCAAGGCCGCCCAGTGGGCTAAATGTCCCCTGGTCGTCCTCAAAACCGAGAACTCCGAGCTGGTGGAAAAAAACTTCCTCCGCCGCAAAACCAATGTCCGACTCACGGTGAAGGCCGTCCTTCCCTATGACGAGATCGCGGACATGAGCACCGTCCAGATCGGTGAGAAAGTGCGCAATATCCTGTTGGAGGCTTGACCCATGACTTATAAGAACGTACTGTTCGACCTGGACGGCACGCTGACCGACCCCGCCGAGGGGATCACCAATTCCCTGATGCACGCCCAGCGGCGGCTGGGCATGGCGGTGAGCCCCCGGGAGAAGCTGTTCGTATTCATCGGCCCGCCGCTCATCGAAACGTTCATGAGCGAGTGGGGCCTTACCCGGGCGGAAGCGGACCGGGCGCTGGTCTACTATCGGGAGCACTTCGGCACCAAGGGTCTCTTTGAGAACGTGCCCTATCCGGGCATCGGGGCCTGTCTTGCAGAGCTCAAGGCCGCTGGCCTTCGGCTGTTCGTGGCCACGTCCAAGCCCGAACCCCTGTCCCTCAGGATATTGGAGCACTTCGACCTCCTGCACTATTTCGAGGCCGTGGCGGGCTCTACCATGGACGAGCAGCGCACGAAAAAGGGCGAGGTCATCGCCTACGCCCTCAGTACGTTCCATTTGGACCCGTCCGAAACGGTGATGGTGGGGGACCGGAAGCACGACGTGATCGGCGCCCGGGAAAACGGCCTTGCCTGTATCGGCGTCCTCTACGGCTACGGCTCCCGGGCGGAGCTGACGGACGCCGGCGCGGCGGCCCTGGCGGCGGACTTGCCCGAACTCTCGGCCTTGCTCAAGTCGTAAATGCCGGTGGAGAAATCTTCCCGCGCCAGATCGTACTTGTGTTTATATGCGTCAAAATAGCGCTTGAAGCTGTCGGAGTGGGCGTCCTGCAGGCTGTTTAGGTATTCGTGGGTATCGAAAGCCCCCGCCTCCAGCTCGATCATGGCCACGGCGATGTTGGAGCAGTGGTCGGCCACCCGCTCCAGGTCCGTGATCAGATCGTTGAACACGAATCCCTGATCCAGGGTGCATTCTCCCGCCTGGACCCGGTTCACGTGGTGGAGCTTCAGCTCGTCGCACAGCATGTCGATCATCTCTTCCAGAGGCTCCACCCGGTAGGCCTCCTTCACGTTTTCCGCCTCGAAAGCCCCCATAGCCAAGCCCACGATCTCCTCCACGGCGGCGATGAGCGCGTTCAGCTCCCGCTTGGCCTCCACGGAGAAGGTCACCTTCTTTTCGGCGATCTCCCGCGCCACCTCGCCTACGTTCATGGCGTGGTCGCTGATGCGCTCGATATCGCTGATACAGTGGAGAAACTTGCTGATCTCCTTGTTCTGCTCCGGGTTCAGCTCCTGCCGGTTCACCTGCACAAGATAGGTGCCCAGCTTGTCCTCATAGGTGTCCACCTGCTGTTCCAGCCGTTCCACCGCTTCGAACTCCCCGTCGGACCAGCGGTTGAGCAGCTTCAGCGCCCGAACCAGGTTCTCCTGGGCCGTGTCCGCCATCTTGGCAAGGACGATCTTGCTCTGCTCGATGGCCAAAGAGGGGTGAACCACGAACCGCTCCTCCAGCCGGTCGATCATGGCCTGCTGGGCAAGGTCCTCGGGCCGGTCCTTCACCAGCCGGTGGGCCAGGCGGCGAAGGCCGTTGATGAAGGGCAGCAGCGCCACGGTGGACAGGATGCGGAAGCCGGAGTTGATGGCCGCCAGCTCCACGGGGCCCACCGCTCCGTGGCGGATGTGCTCGGGAAGCAGGGCGGTGGCGATGAAGTAGGGGATAAGGCAGATGAGGGTGCCCAGCACGTTGATGAACAGGTACACCAGCGCCGTGCGCCGCCCCGTGGGGCCCGCGCCGATGGCGCCCAGCAGCACCGGCACCGAGGCGCCGATGGCGATACCCATGATGATGGGGATGGCGGCTTCCGCCGTGATGGCCCCGGTCATGGACAGGGCCTGCAGAATACCGACGGCCGCGGAAGCGCTTTGCAGCACCGCCGTAAAGGCCGCACCCACCAGAATGCCCAGCAGGGGGTTGTCGAACAGGAGCAGCAGCTCCCGGAACCGGGCGCTCTCCTTCAGAGGCAGCACCGCGTCGGACATGACGGACATGCCGAACATCAGCACGGCGAACCCCAGCAGGATGTCCCCGACGTGCTTCTTGACGGAGGATTTGGACACCATGCGCAGGATCGTGCCCGCGATGGCCACCGCCGCCGTGATGGTGGCCGTGGAGAACAGGGACACCCAGCCGCCGCCCTCGCCCAGAAGCGAAAGGCACAGCAGCCAGCCCGTGACGCTGGTGCCCACGTTGGCGCCCAGGATGATGGGGATGGACTGGACCCCCTTCATCATGCCGGAGTTCACGAAGCCGATGACCATGATGGTGGTGGCTGACGAACTCTGAATGGCCGCCGTGACGCCCAACCCCAGCAATACCCCCTTCAGCGGCGTGCTGCTCAGCCGCCAGAGGATCACTTCCAGCTTGTTCCCGGCGACGCGCTTGAGCCCGTCCCCCATGACCGACATGCCGTAGAGGAACAATGCCACCCCGCACAGCAGGGAAAGTACGTTGGATATGCCCATAGGACCTCCTAATGCCCTCAAATTCACCCAATATACAGTTTACCGTAAAACACGGCCTAATGCAACGTTTTTTCTTGCGCTGGGGAGGACGGCAGTATATAGTAGAGGGGAACAAAGCAGGAGGTCTTCACCATGGCGGAGGATGAACGGGCATATCAGCGGCAGCGGCGGGCGTACAAAGCGCTGTACCGGCCGGCGAAGCTGCTCATGAAGGGGCTGTTGAACTATACCTACGAGCTGGGGCCGCGGACGGAGGGGCCCTGCCTCATTTTGAGCAACCACGTGACGGACTTCGATCCCATCCTGGTGGGGCTGAGCTTCCCCGAGCACATGTACTACGTGGCCGGGGAGAACGTGATGCGCATGGGCTTCCTCTCCAAGGTGGTCACCCGCTACGCCTCCGTCATCCAGCGGATCAAGGGCACCACCGACGCCGAAGCGGCGCTGCAGATTTTGCGGACCCTGCGCAAGGGGCGGAACGTGTGCATGTTCGCCGAGGGCAACCGCACCTTCACCGGAGAGACCTTGCCCATCGCCCCCGCCACGGCCAAGCTGGTGAAGATGTCCCGGAGCACCCTGGTCACCTACCGGCTCACGGGCGGGTACCTTTCCACCCCCCGCTGGAGCACCCATCGCCGCAAGGGCCGTATGTACGGCGCGCCTGTGGGCGTCTATCCCCCGGAGGAAATCAAAAAGATGTCTGAGGCGGAGATCTCGGCCCTTCTGGCCCGGGACCTCTATGAGAACGCCTACGATACCCAGGCGAAGGCGCCTGTGGCCTTCCGGGGCAAGGCCCTGGCCGAGACCCTGGAGACGGCTCTGTACCTGTGCCCCAAATGCCGTCGGATCGACACCCTTCACAGCCAAGGGGATCGGTTCTTCTGCGACTGCGGCCTCTCCATGACCCTGGACGAGTTCGGCTTCTTCCGGGGCGACGGGCTGCCCTTCAAAACGCCCCTCGACTGGGACAGGTGGCAGACCGGGGAGATGGAACGGCTGGCGGAGACCATGGGGGAAGAGGCCGCCTTCTCGGACGAGGGCCAGACCCTGAACCGGAAGGAGGACGACCACAGCCTGACGCCCCTGGTCACCGGGACCATGGCCCTCTATCGGGACAGGCTCACCGTGGGCGACCTGGCTTTTCCCCTCCGCGACCTTCGGGGCATCGGCCTCATCCAGCGCCAGGGCATGGTCTTCTCCACCGCCGACGGGGACTACGCCGTCACGGCGACCCGCCTGCGCTGCGTGCGGAAGTATCAGACCCTGTTTGAGTTTTTGAAAGGAAAAAATTGATTCTTCACACCTTTTCTTGTAAGAAAAGGTGCCCAAAAGAACTTTAAGAAGATAAGATGGTATATGGAGAAGCCCAAGAAATCCTCTTGAGCTTTTCTTTTTGCGCCGCTTTTTCTTTTCACTGAAAAGAAAAAGCGGCAACAAAATAACCCTAATGGATCCGTAACCCCTTGGGCAGATGGTTCTTCAGCACGCCGTCGGCGCCCTTGCCGAGGCCCAGCGCCAATCCCTGACAGGTCACGGCGCACCAGCCGGATATGTCCGAAGGCAGGGTCTCGCCGTGAACGTACCGTAGGCCTTCAGACGCCGACACTGTCGCTCGCCTGACGAGCGGCATCCCCGCCGCCATGGCAAGAGCGTGGGCGGGCACGAACCGGTTTTTGACCGTTTCGCCCAGCAGCAGCCCAGCCCGCAAAAGCCGCATGCCTTCCAGGGCGCAGGGGAGCGGCGGCAGCAGCAGGGCCCGGCCGTCAGGCAGCAGGCGCAGGGAGCCAGAAAGCCCCTCCGTTTCCTCCCGCAAAAAGGCCTCCACAAGAGGCGCTTTGTCGCTCCGCCGGGGGAGATAGGTCGTGTCCGAAGGCGCGCCTTTGCGCCGGAATTTCGCCGCGTACTGTCCCTCGCCCAGGGAGGTGTGGGGGTAGAGGCGGCGCTCGTCCTCCCATTCGAAATCAGCAAATTCCGACAAAAACCACGCCGCGTTCTCCTCGTTCTCCGCGGGGGAAAAGGAGCAGGTGGAATAGACCAACTGTCCGCCGGGTTTCACCGCCCTTTGAGCCGAGGTCAGGATGGCCCGCTGCCGCCTGGCGCAGGCCAGAACGTGCTCGGGGGACCAAGCCGCCACGGCCTCCGCTTCCTTGCGGAACATGCCCTCCCCGGCGCAGGGAGCGTCCACCAGCACCGCGTCGAAGACCGGCCCGGTGAGGGAAACCAGCTTCTCCGGGTCCATGGCCGTCACCACGGCGTTCTTCGCGCCCATGCGCTCCAGGTTGCCCAGGAGCACGCCGGCCCGGTTGGGCACGATCTCGTTGGAAAACAGCACGCCCTCGGGCACCCGGGCCGCCAGCTGGGCGGACTTGCCCCCCGGCGCGGCGCACAGATCCAGCACCGCCATGGACGGTCTCAGGTCAAAGAGGCTGACGGGCATCTGGGCGCTGAGCTCCTGGACGTAGTAGGCCCCCGCTCCATGGAGAAGGTCCTTCCCCGGGGCGAACCCCTCGGGCAGCAGGAACCCCTCGCCCCCCGCCGGTACAAACGCCGGCCGAAGGTCATGCAGCGCCGCCGCCGTCATCTTCAGCCCGTTCGCCCGGGCGGCCCGCTTCTCCGGCTGATCCATGGCCCTGAGGTAGGCGGCAAACACTTCGCCCAGCTGACCCTTCATTCGATCCAAATACGCTTGCGGCAGGTTCATAGCTTCACACAGGCCCTCCCGTTCAGCAGCACCACATATTTCTCCCGCACCGGCCGCCCGGTCAGGGTCTCCAGAGCCCGGGCGTACAGCTCCACCTGCCGCCGGTGGCGCTCCGCCCACTGGGCCGGATCGCCCTCCACCCGGTCGGTCTTATAGTCGAGGAGCACGAAGCCGTCCTCCTCCCTGAAGCAGGCGTCGATGACGCCCTGCAGGAGCACCCGTTCCTCCGAAGGCACGCCCAGGAGGTCCCGGGTGTCCATGGCCAGGGTAAAGGGCAGCTCCCGATAGACCCGGGGGCTGCGGCACATGCGGCGAAACAGGTCCGTGCCCACGAAGTAAGCGAGGCCCGCCCGATACCGTGCCCCGTCCCGGGCGGAGAGATATTCGTCCAGCTCCGCCGCCGTGAGGGGCTTGAGGGGCAGCCGCCGCAACAGCTCGTGAACGTCCGTGCCCCGGCGCAATGCCCCCGCCGCTTCGACGAAGGCAGGCTCGGCGAAGGTCAGGGTATGGTGCTCGGACAAAGCGGTGACGGAGGTCTTGTTGGGCACCCCCGCCGCCCCCGCGAAGGGGTATTCACAGGCGTACCGCCTGGCGACGTTCGCCACCAGCACCGGATCGGCCGGCGGCAGGTCGGGCCGCGCCGCCGCCGTGGGCAGCACGAACTCCTCCCGGGCGTGGACGAAGGCGGGTACGTCCCGCTTCACCGTCATCAGCAGCCAGGAAAGGAAGGATTTCGCCCGCAGCACGGCGTAGGGCGTCCGGATCTCCGGCCGGTCCAGGGCCTCCCGGGCGTCGTTCACCGTGCCCACCATGACGAGGCGCCGTTTGGGCCGGGTCATGGCCACGTACAGCACCCGCATCTCCTCCTCCATCTGCTGCCGTCGGTTGACGAGCAGCACGGCCCGGCGGGTCAGCGGTTCCCGCTTGACGCCGTCGCCGCCCACGAAGGAAAGGCCCATGCCCCGCTTTCGGTGGAGGAGCAGCGCCGTCTTCTCGCCCTCCCGGCTGAACTGGCGGTTGAGCTCGCAGAGGAACACCACCGGGAACTCCAGCCCCTTGGACTTGTGGACGGACAGGATGCGGACCACGTCGCTTTGGACCGTCTGGGCGGACCCCAGCTTGGCGGAATCCCGGGCGTCGTCCATATATTTCAAAAAGCCGTGAAGGCCGAAGCTCCCGGTCTCGTCGTAGCTGCGGGCCTTGCTGACGAGGGCGTCCAGATTGGCCTGCCGCTGGGCGCCGCCGGGCATGGCCCCCATCTCCACGTAGAGCTCCGTTTCGTCCAGGAGCTTGGAAAGGAGCTCCTCCAGATTGCAGATCATGCTCTCCCGCCGCCAGCCCTCGAGCTTGTTCAGGAACCGGGCGGCCTTGCTTTGGGGATCCGCCGCCGCGGCCAGCAGGCAGTCCAGCAGCTCGCCCCTGGGGCAGCGGCAGCGCAGGTCGATCAGCTCCTCGTGGGAGAACCCGCCCACGGTGGAGCGCAGCACGGACAGCAGGGGGATGTCCTGCCGCCGGTTGTCGATGATCCTCAAAAGGTTCAGCAGCACCATGACCTCTACGGATTCGAAGTAGCCGCCGGTGAGCTGAGCGAAGCAGGGGATGTTGCTTAGCGCCAGGGTCCGGGCGAAGACCCGGGCGTTGTTCATGCTCCGAAGGAGGATGGCGAAGTCCCCGTACCGATAGGGCCGGGGCGTCCCGCCCGCCTTCTCCTGATAGAGTTCGCCGTCCATGAGCTCCCGGATGCGCCGGGCGCAGAGACGGGCCTCCGCCTCAGCGTTCTCCAAATCCTCCACGGTCTCGGCGTCCTCGTTTTTTTCCTCCTCCTCGTCCTCCGCTGCCGCCGCTGTCTCGGTCGGCCTGCGCTCGATGAGATGGAGCTCCACGCCCCCCTTCGGCTGGTCCATGCCGGGCTGCAGGGCCGCCTTGTCATCGTAGACGATGGGGCTTTGGCCGGGCTGCATAAGCTTTTCGAAGACCCGGTTCACGGCGTCCAGGATCTCCGGGCTGCTGCGGAAGTTGTGGCTCAAATCGATCCGGCTGCCGATCTCGCCGGTGAAGGTTTTTAGCTTCTCCAGGAACAGCCCCGGCTCCGCCATGCGGAAGCCGTAGATGCTTTGCTTCACGTCACCCACGAAGAACAGGTCGTCGGGGCGACGGATGCGGTTCAGGATGGCCTCCTGGACCTCGTTGCTGTCCTGATACTCGTCCACGATGA
>CAMHDC010000004.1 GCA_946183765.1 uncultured Clostridia bacterium
TGGCGATATCCCGATCCTTGGGCGGGATGTCGTTGACCAGCTTGCCGTCGATCAAGAGCTCGCCGTCAGTGATCTCCTCGAGGCCGGCCACCATGCGCAACGTGGTGGACTTGCCGCAGCCGGAGGGGCCCACCAGCACGATGAATTCCTTGTCGGCGATGTCCAGGCTGAACTGCTGGACGGCGACGACGCCTTCGTCGGTGATCTGGAGATTGACTTTCTTCTTCTCCGGTTCGTCGGCCTTCTTCCTGGACTTCTTCTGTTCGCCGCTGATGTAGGGATAGACCTTCTTGATGTTCTTGAGTTGTACGGTTGCCATACGATTTGCTCCGGACGCCCTGCCTCCGCAATAGACGTCCTCGCGGCTTACAGGCCGCTTTACGACAGGTCTCCACGCTGCCGCAGCCCGAGCAGGGCTGTTTCCTCCTTTTCTTTTAGGGGGAGCGCCTATGGATGTGGAGTAGACGCCCCCGCCATAAAATGTGTCGGAATAGTGCCTGGAAATCGTCAGTTGTTCACTCTTTCGAGCGTGTAATCGGCAGCGGTGCCGTTGCCCAGATCGATATTGACGATCAGCTTCACGTCGGTGGCGGAAGTAGCTTTGATCTCGGCAGTACCCTTCTCCAGGGTGATGGTGGGAATACCCTGGCCCTCGTAGGTGCCCCGGGTCAGCTCTGTGTCGTTGCCGCAGATCACGATGGTGCCGTCATCGAACATCTTGGCCACCAGCTTGACCTTGCCGCTGAAGGCTTCGCCCTCGTACTGGGCGACCACGGCGGGCTCGGCGGCTGCGGGAGCCGCGGCTTCGGCGGTCACTTCGACCTTGGCGAGCTCATAATCGCTCTCCTGGCCGTTGCCGAGGTCGACCGTGTAGATTAGCTTCACATCGGTGGCGGAAGTGGCTTTGATCTGGGCAGTGCCCTTGTCCAGGGTGATGGTGGGCAGGCCCTGGCCCTCGTAGGTGCCCTTGGAGAACTCATTGTCGTTGGCGTAGATGACGATGGTCTTGTCATCAAACATCTTGGCTACCAGCTTGACCTTGCCGCTGAAGGCTTCGCCCTCGTACTGAGCGATCGCGGCAGGCGCGGCGGCAGGGGCTTCGGCGGTCACTTCGACCTTAACAAGCTCATAATCGCTCTCCTGACCGTTGCCGAGGTCGGCGGTGAAGATCAGCTTCACGTCGGTGGCGGAGGTGGCCTTGATCTTGGCGGTACCCTTGTCCAGGGTGATGGTGGGGAGGCCGGCGCCTTCATAGGTGCCCTTGGAGAGTTCCTTATCGTTGCCGTAGATCACGATGGTGCCGTCGTCGAACATCTTGGCCACCAGCTTGACCTTGCCGCTGAAGGCTTCACCCTCATACTGGGCCTTGACAGCGGCGGCAACCTCGGAGCCGTTCTCGTTGAACTTCACGAAATCGATCTTCACATCGCCCTTCTGGTACACGGCGGTGTAGGTGTCGGGGTCCACGGTGACGGTGGCGCCGTCAGCCAGGGTGAAGACGTTGCCCTCGATCTTCTGATAGGGTTCGTCCACCAGCTCATCGCCGGTCGCCATATCCACGTAGCCGTTGTGGTACAGTTCCAGCGTCAGCTCCTGCTGTTTCCAGCCCTCGGCGGCGTTCTTTTCGGAAACTTCAGCCACCATGAACTTGTAGAGGAGGTTCCGGATCTCATCGGCCTCGGTGAACTTTTCGTTAGGCTTGTGGGTCAGGGAACGGCTGTAATCATCGAAGGCCACGTGATGGAGCATCTCGCCGGCCAACGCCACATACTCCTTGCCGAGACCGTCGTTGATGGCGTCGATGGGTGTGGGATTGCCGTCGATCTTCACGGAAGCGGGCTCCTGACGGACTTCATAGGGCGTGCCGTCCTCATGCATGAACTTCACGGCCTTCTCGGACTTCAGCACGTCAAAGGGCATATCCTCCTGCTTGAGAACGCCGTCCGCCTTGGCATCGTAATACTCGACGGCCATATCCACGATCTCATACTTCCCAAAGAATCCCTGGGTGCCCATGAGGCCGCGGGCGTAGAAGGTACCATCCTCCTTCAGCTTCACCAAGGTATAATGGGTGGCGTCGCTGGAGCAGATCCAAACACCGTCCGTATATGCGGGCTCTTCGGCGGCGGGGACTTCAGTAGCCTTCGGCTCCTCGGCCTTGGGGGCTTCGGTGGACTTCGCGGGCTCCTCAGTCTTGGGGGCCTCGGCGGCGGGCTTGGCGCATGCGACGGCGCCGATCAGCATGGCAGCCACGAGCAACAGTGCAAGATATTTTTTCATGGGTTCCCTCCTGAGTGTTTTTGATATAAAGGAAGCATCCTTCCATATTTCGTATTCTACTTGCTTTCTTTGCCCAATGAAGTCTGACAGTTTGCTTATCTGTCAGACAGTTCGCTTTCTTTTGCGCCTTTTTTTGACGACTTTCCGATACAAAATACGGCAAGCAAGAATAGGATGCCGCACATCGCGCTGATCCAGGCGAAGGAACGATCCACTCCTGCGATCGGATCGTCATCGGTCCTGACGCTCAGAAGGGAAACGAACAGCGCCGTTCCCATAGCCCCGGCAACGGTCCGTAGACTGGTCAGCAATGCAGTGCCATCCCCTGTAAGGGCAGGATCGATGCCCTTCATGCCCCAGGTGACAAGCGTCATCAACAGCATTCCGATGCCAAGCGCACGCAGGGCGAACAGCAGCGCGATGGCAAGAACGGATGTGTGATCGGACAGGAAACACAGCCCGATGTTTCCGAACAGCAAGGCGCCTGTTCCAATGAGCGCAAGGGAACGGACCCCAAAACGGTCATACAGTTTTCCGGCGATCATGGTGCAGACGGCGGTGATGAGCGAGCCGGGCATGGTGACGAGCCCTGAAACGGTGGCAGACAGCCCGCGATAGGACTGGATATATAACGGGACAAGCACAGACCCCGAAAGCATGGCGGCATACAGGAGCATGGAAGCGAGGAGCGAGGCGCGATAGTCTCGATTTCGCAGCACCGAAAGGTGCAGAAAAGGCTCCTGTAAAGTCGTTTGTCTGCGGACAAACCATGCGAGCAGAACGAGCCCTGCTGCTATGGCGCCAAGCACAGGCAGGGAAAGGAACACACTCCGACCGATGTTTCCTAGGCCATACACGATTCCGACGTAGCCAAGGCCGCACAGGACCAGGGATATAGCGTCGAACTTCGCCGGGGAAACCGGGGTCACATTGCGCACCAGACCCAGCCCTGCTGTCCAGATCGCCGCCGCAAGCACGAGGGACCCAAGAAAGATCATCCGCCAACCCGAGAGATCGATGACGATGCCGGCCAGCGTAGGCGCAAGGATCGGCACGGTGCAGGTTGCCAGGCCGTATATGCCCATGAGGGAACCGCGCCGATCAGCCGGGAAAACGGTCAGCAGGATTACCTGCGTGAGATTCATCAGGATTCCGCAGCCGATGGCCTGCAAAATGCGTCCGAACAGCAGTAGCCCGAACGAAGGAGCATAGGCCGACATGGCCAGTCCTATCGTAAACACGCCGAAGAAGGCCAGAAACAAAGGCCGGGAGGACACGCGTCGAATGAGAAACGGCGTAACAAGAACGCTGATCCCCATCACCAGGGAATAGGCTCCCGTGAGCCATTGCGCATGTGAGGGAGAAACGGACAACTCCTCCATGATGGGAGAAATAGCTGTATTCAGCGCCGTCTGCAGCGCAGAACTCAGCATGCTGCCGGACAGCAGGATGAGGAAAAGGATATTCCTGGTTCGCACAGATACGTTCTTCTGGTTCATATATCCTCCGGACGGTTCGCTACCAAAAGTATATCGGAACCCATGGGCAACGCCTATGTGACAATTTGCTTTTTTGTCCGTTGATTTGCACGACCTGTGACCGGTGAGGATCGGTCTTTAAACCCGCTACCGTTTGGCGTTGAACGGCATAGGTACACTAATATATAGAAAGAATGGCCGTATCCAAAAGCAAATGACCGGATGCAGCAGGGGATGCCGCCTACTATAATGAATTCAGAGGCAGAATGATCATGAAGACAGGCAGGACAATCAAAAAGACCGTATTTGAAACGGATCGACCGTGGAGACTGCTGCTCAAGCTCAGCGTTCCCTCGGTGCTGACCACCCTCATCATGCTCCTTTATAATATGGCTGACGTGTTCTTCGTGGGACAGCTGAACGATCGGATGCAGGTGGCCGCCGTGTCCCTGTGCTCCCCGATCTTTTCTCTGGTGTCCGCCGTCGGCATGCTGTTCGGGAACGGAGGCTGCATTCGCTGCGCCACATTGCTGGGCGAACAAAAGCGGGAACAGATCAGGGCGGTATCCGCCTTCTGCTTCTGGGGCGTCATCGCTACGGGCGTTCTTCTATCCGCAGGGCTTCATCTGCTGCTACCCCAGGTGCTTTCTCTCCTGGGCGCGTCGGAAAACACCCTGGCTCCAGCGAGATCCTATCTTTCCGTCATGGTCTCAGGGATCCCGCTGATGCTGTTCTGCCAATCCATGTCCGCGCTTTTGCGGGCGGACGGGGAGGTCCGTGCCCCCCTATACGGGAACATGATCGGTTCCGTTTCCAATATCTTTCTGGACCCGTTTTTCATCCTTGTCCTCGGCAGAGGCGTCCGTGGGGCGGCGGAGGCGACGGTGATCGCAAATATGCTCAACGCCGCCTGGCTGGTGGGCCTTTTATATAGGAAACGCGGCTTGTTCTCAGTTTCTCCCCGGGATATTCGCTTCACATGGGATCTGACGGCTGCTGCTCTGCTCCTGGGGCTGCCCATGATGGTCAACACGCTGCTGACCAGCTTTTCAGGCGTCATCAACAATCGGTTTTTGACACAGTACGGAGACTTGTTCCTGGCCGCCAACGGGGTGTCCTCCAAGCTCAGGATGGTGGTCTCCCTGCTGATCATGGGGATCTGCATGGGCATCCAGCCGGCCATTTCCTATTATTATGGGGCAAAGGACAGGGATCGGATGCGGCATATCCTGCGGGTCACGCTCCTTTCCACCACCGTCATTGGGATCGCGCTGTCCGTTGTCGGAGGGCTGTTTCGAGAACCCTTGATGTCCCTGTTTTTGAACGACGAGGAGGTGATCCGTTACGGCAGCGTCATGGTGCTGTGCTCCTTGGTCGGGGGACCGTTCCAGGGCCTCTTGCAGCTTTCCATCTCCTATCTGCAGGGGACGGGCAGCGTTTCCGCCGCCACGGGTTTTTCCCTGTTCCGTCAGATCGTCCACATCCTTCTGCTCGTCGGGATGAACGCCCTGTTCGGATTCATGGGCCTTGCGTTCTCCTCCTCAGTTACGACGATCCTTTGCGCGGTCGCGGGTGTGTTGCTGTGCAGTTGGCAGGCAAAAAAACGATGGGATGCGGCGAATCAGCATACAGGAAAACAAATCGCGGGATGACATTTAACAACCTATCGAGGTATAATGCGAGTATCAAGTTTAGGATGGAGGTTTCCAATGAAGATAGCCATCATGGAATCCCTGGGGATCAGCGCCGAGGAAATGGCGGCGCGGAAGCTTCCCTTTGAAAAGGAAGGCCACAGCTTCGTCGAATATGAGAAAAAAACCGATGTTCCTGCGCTGATCGAGGAAGCGAAGGACGCGGACGTGATGATCCTGGCCAACATGCCCATGCCCGCTGAGGTGCTGCGCGCCTGTGACGAGCTCAAATACATCGACATTGCCTTTACCGGCGTGGATCATGTGGCCATGGACGTGGTCCGGGAGAAGGGGATCACCGCCTCCAACGCCTCCGGGTATTCCAACGAATCCGTTGCCGAGCTGGGCGTCGGGCTGGCGATCTCGCTGCTTAGGAACGTACCCAAGGTGGACGAGCGCTGCCGTGCCCTGGGCACGAAGGCCGGATTGGTGGGGAACGAGCTTCGGGGTAAGACCGTGGGCATCATCGGCCTCGGCAAGATCGGCTCCCGCAGCGCGGAACTGTTCCACGCTTTCGGATGCCGCATCCTCGCTTCCAGCCGTTCGGTCCATGCCGACGCGCCTGCCTATATCGAGCAGGTGACGAAGGAAGCTCTGCTGGAGCGTTCCGACGTCGTGGTGCTCCATTGTCCCCTGAACGCTTCCACCCGCGGCATGATCGATCGGGAGGCCATCGCCCGGATGAAGCCCACTGCGGTGCTCATCAACCTGGCCCGGGGTCCGGTGGTGAAATCTCAGGACCTGGCGGATGCGCTGAACACCGGCGTCATCGCCGGCGCGGCCCTGGACGTGTTCGACAAGGAGCCGCCCCTGGACGCTTCCGAGCCCCTGCTGGCGGCGAAGAATACCATCCTCACGCCCCATATCGCCTTCGCCACCCAAGAATCCATGACCTTGCGGGCCGAGATCGTGTTCGACAATCTCCGGCATTGGCTGGACGGCGATCCCATCAATCTTGTGAAATAAGCTTTCTATCACTCTTTTTTTATGCACGGTTCCTCCTTTGCAAAGGCCGCTCCCTTCGGGGAGCGGTTTTTGCGTACAAAAAAGCCGTCCCGAAGGGCGGCAGGAAGCATACGTTGTTGTTACGCCCTGGCGATGCAGTTCAGCTTGGCGTTCAGCTCCTTCAGGGTCGCTTTGGGATCGCGGACGTTCTTGCGGACGATGATGCCGGCGATGGTCTCGGACCTGGTCATCTGCAGCATGGTATCGTCAAATTTGACTTGGATGTTCGTTCCGTTGCCGTGCCCCATCATGCCCATCACGAACGCGCGTCCCTCCGGCACGGCGCACAGATCGCCGATGGTGTCATACACGGAGAAGCGGCCTTCCGGCTGGGGCAGCACCTCCTGATCCAGCCAGTTGATGATCTCCTGCCCGGGGAGCGTATACGCCGGGTTCGGCTCAGCGACCTTTCGAAACTGGATCGAATCGGTTTGGTCGCCGGCCACCGCTTTGAGCTCGGTCACGCCTGTGTTCGGCACTGTAAAGGTGAAGACGCGCCGTCCGATCTGTTCTTCGAACCGTTTGCCGTTTCGGTACAGGGTCACGGCGGGCTGATTGGAATAGACGATCACCGTCGTCGTATCCTCGGTACGGTCCACATAGCGCCGTCCGCAGATATGGACGAAGGGCGCGGAGGACCAGAAGGCCTTATAGAGATAGAAGGCGTCCTTTTTCGTTTTCCGATCGAAGGTGACGAGGCCCTTGCCGTTGCGTCCGGGCGTGCCGCCCTCGTTTCGCGCGTCAGCGGCGAAGTCGAACATGTTCCAGACGAACCCGCCCCAAAGATACGGACGGCTCTCCATTGTCTCCAGCAGCGCTTTGTGGTACGCGGCTTGATACTGCTCCGTATAGTCGCCCCGTCGGGGTTTAGCGGTCTGCCAGGCCAGGAACGCGTCCGCGCCGTATTCGGTCAGGGCCAGAGGCTTCGTGGGATGCTTGGCGTGGACGCTGTCCAGGAATTCTCCGTTCTGCTCCGCCGTTCCCAGATACCACCCGAAGTACAGGTTGTATCCGATCACATCCGGCACCTCCAGCAGGGGCGAATCGTGGGGCAGCATGAACGCGTTGGCCACGGCCGTGGGGCGGGTAGGATCCAGCGAATGGGCCAGATCATTGAGATACAGGTGAGCTTCGTACAGGTCCTTGGAATAACCCGAAGCGGTGATCTCGTTGGACAGGGCCCAGCAGGCGATGGAGGCGTGATGCTCATGCTGATGGATCAGCTCGCACAACTGCTGCTCCGCGTTGCGCTTGGCGTTGGGCATGTGCTCGGAGATGTACGGGATCTCCGCCCAGACGACGAGGCCCAGCCGGTCGCACAGATCGTAGACATAGGGATCGTGCTGATAATGGGCAAGGCGCACGGCGTTGGCGCCCATGTCCATGATCAGGGAGAAATCCTTCTCGTGCATGGCTTTCGTCAGCGCATTGCCCACGCCCTCCCGGTCCTGGTGGCGGCTGACGCCGTGTAGCGGATAGGAGCGTCCGTTCAGGAAAAAGCCCTTTTCTGCGTCGAAGGCGAAGCTGCGGCATCCGAAGCAAAGGGAAACTTCGTCTGTTGCCATCTCATCCTGATACACAGTGGCGGTGACGCGATAGAGGAACGGGTCTGGCACGCCGTCCCAGAGATGGGGCGAGGGCAGGCGCACCTCCGTCCGCTCTCCCTCCGCTTCAGCCACCAGGGCTCCGCTTTTCTCCTCTGTGATCCTGTAGGCGATGCGGTCATACAGATCGTCCACCGTGGCGTGCAGCCGGATCACGGCGTCGTCGCCTTCCATTTTGCTCTGGATGATCAGGCCCGCCGAACCGTCGTGATCCAAAGCGAAGTGGCAGGAAGGGACCACGATCAGATTGACGTCCCGATAGATGCCGCCGTAGAAGGTGAAATCCGCCCGTTGGGGGTAGACCGTATCGCTGAACCGGTTGTCCACTTCGACGCACAGCTCGTTCTCGTCCTGAAGGGCGTCGGTGATATCCACCCGGAAGGTGGAATATCCCCCGTCATGGGCGTCGCACAGGATCCCGTTGCAGTAGACCCTGGCGGAGGCGTTGACGCCCAGGAACTCCAGGTACGCCCGGTCCAGCTCGTCCATCTGCGGTTTTTTCAACGCTCGCCGATAGGTGCAGACGCCGCGATAGTAATCGTTGCCGCCATCCGCGCCGTCGATCGCATTCCACGTATGAGGCAGTGTGACCGAAGCGGTTGCGTCTTCCTTCGTAAACAGCCACTGATCCTGTAAAGGAATGATCCTTCGCATGGTTCTTCTCCTCGTTTTCATGTTTGTTGCCACAAGGATACCAGCCACGCTCCTGCTTTTCTATCCGTGGATTTGCGTTGCCGTCCGCTGATTGTCACGGTGTTTTTTCGGTGGAAGATTCCCTTTTCCGCATACGAAAGCAAATGAACGAACCTAAAAGCAAATCGTCAGATTTACGATACCCCATCCTTTTTTTTACAATATAGGCATCAAACACAGGAGCAAGGTATGGACGGTTGGTGGACAAATTACCCCTGGCGCATGATCCAGCCCAACTTCCGGGAGATCGACACCCGGGATTTTGACGAGGATCGATTCATGGAGGAGCTGGCCTCCTTCTCCTGCAACGCCGTCATGCTCAACGCGGCCGGTCTCATCGCCGGCTACCCCACCGCTTTGGAAGACCAGCCCCGGAGCGCCTTTCTGGGCGGCTTCGATCTCGGGCATCTGGTGGACCGCTGCCACGATCAGGGCATCCGGGTCATCGCCCGGACGGATTTTTCCAAGATCTCCACCGCCGTGTTCGAGCGGCATCCGGACTGGGCCTATCGCCACGCCGACGGAACGCCCCTTATCTATAACGGATATGTGCAGACCTGCCTTTCGGGCGGTTACCAGGGCGGCTACATGGACGAGATCCTGCGGGAGGTCCTCACGGCCATCCCCTTCGACGGCATCTACTGCAACATGGGCACCGCCACGGGGTACATCGTGGATTACAGCATGAACCGTCACGGTCCCTGCCAGTGCGAGAACTGCCGCCGGGCGTTCCGGGAAAAGTACGGCATGTCCATCCCGGAGACCCTCCGCCCCGGGGACAAGGCCAGCATGATCTATTTCCGCTTCCAGCAGGAGCTGGCCGCCGCCCAGAAGCAGCGGGTGACGAAGCTCCTTCGGAGCATCCGGCCGGACCTTGCCTACTGCTCCGTGGACTATGTGCGCCAGGAAGCCAATTCGGAATATGGTCGGGAGTTGCCTCACTGGCAGTATCAGGCCTCCTCCAACGCCCGGGCCATCCGGGGCATGGGCGTGAACGGCACCAGCGCCGACGTGGACTTCATGGGCTTCTCCTATCGCCATGTGGCGGCGACGCCCGCCCTGCAGGAGCTGCGGCTCTATCAGACCCTCTCTAACTTCGCCGGTATCGATTACTACATCATGGGCCGACCCGAGAACAAGGCGGATACCTCCGCCTACGATCGGGTGAAAAAGGTGTTCGCCTACGCCGCCGCCCATGAGAAGCACCTATATAACGTACAGTCTCTGGCGGAGGTCCTGCTGGTCCGGGACGCCTACGTGATCCCCAACCCGGAGGAGCGGGGCTGGATCCGGGCCCTGACGGAGCTGCACATCCTCTTTGACGAAACGCTGCTGGGAGGCCTCGGCAGGATCGAGCTTGGCAGGTACAAGGCCATCGTCCTGCCGGAGAAGCCCCGCCTCAGCCCGGAAGCCGCCCAACGGCTGAACGGCTTTGTGCAGGATGGCGGCACGGTCCTCTGCGTCGGCCAGCCTCCCGCATTGTTCTGCCTGGGCCTGGCGGGAACGGCAAAGCGAAACGACCGGCTGCTGGGGGCCATGCTCCGCATCCGCACCGAGGAGCAGGCGGCCTTCCCCCATTTTGCGGACAGGCCCTTCGTCATGCTGGGCAAGAGCTATTGGGAAGCGGAATACGCGGAGGATACCCGGAAGTACGGCGTCCTGCTGCCGCCGGAGCCCTTCGGCCCGCCGGAGCTGTGCTACCCCACGGCCGAACCCACGTCCTTCCCCGCCGTCACCGGCCGCCCCTATGGACAGGGGCAGGCCCTGTACATCCCCTGGTATCCGGGCACGGCCTACTACCAGAACGGCTTCGACAACTGGCTGCTGTTCATGGAGGATGTGCTGAAGACCCTGTGCGGTCTGATCTCCCCGGCGGTCTCCCTCAGCCCCATGGTGGAGATCACCCACGGTCGGGGCGAGGAGTTCGAGACGGTCCACTTCGTCAACGGCAGCGGCCACTTCGGGAACAGCTTTTTCGACCCCGCCCTGCTGACGGATCAGACCGTTGCAATCCCCTGGACAAAAGATACCGCAGTATGCGAAAATCTGGATGGGCCGGGGAAACTCGTGTACACGCTGCAAAACGGTGTGCTGACCATAACTGTGCCGCGCCTGGGCGCTCACGCCTGCGTGATAATCACCGAATGAACAATACAGCATATTAAGGAGAAAAAAGATGAAACGCGCGATTTCCCTGATACTGTGTCTCGTGATGCTGCTGTCCACCGCCCTGCTCATTGGCTGCGGCGGCAAAGAGGACGCCTCCGCCGGCGGCGACGGCACCAAGCCCCTGGAAGTGACCTGGTGGATCCCGGCGGGTGAGGATTCCACCTATTACGATTCCTATGAGCAGAACCCCGTCGTGAAATATTTCGAGACCATGGACTTCAACGGGCGCAAGCTCAAGTTCCATTTCCAGGTCCCCATCTCCGGTGCGGAGCTGGACAACTTCAATACGCTCCTGGCCACTGAGGACTATGCCATGATCATGGACATGAGCCGCTCCACCACCAGCGCTTCAGAGCTCTATGAGGACGACGTGATCTATGACCTCACACCCTATATCGACCAGTACATGCCCAACTACAAGAAGGCCCTGGAGGCCCACCCCGAAAGCAGGCAGTACCTGTATTCCAACGTGGACGGGGAGCAGAAGATCCTGGCCATCTCCTCCATCACCAACGAGACGCTGAACAACTTCATGGGCTGGCTCTACCGGCGGGACTGGATCGCCAAGTACGGCGTGAACCCCTCCACCGGCGCCGCCTTCACCTGGTCCAAAGACGAGAACGGCTGGCATGACGACGTGGTGTTTCCCAGCTGGTACAACGAGCAGCTGAAGGCCTTTTATCTGACCGTCGATCCCGACTGGGACGGCACCTGCCCCGTATTCATTTCCGACTGGGAATGGATGTTCGACATTTTCACCAAAGCTCAGGCTGACCTGGGCATCACGGACGGATACTGCCTCTCCATCTTCTATAAGGGATACAACGAGGACGGCTCTCTGTTCACTGCCTTTGGCGGCGGCGCGCCTCTGTGGTACCTGACTCCTGACAACAACGCAGGCTTCGGCGGAGATTCTGAATCCATGCGGGCCTATCTCGAATGCCTGAACAACTGGTACACCAAGGGCTGGCTGGACAAGCAGTTTGCAGAGCGGACCACCGATCAGGCCTATTCCATCAACACCTCCGCGTCCCACGCAGGCAAGATCGGCATGTTCGTAGGCCGCCGGGCGGAGACCGGCGACCTTCTGGAGACGCCCGATATGCCGCTCACCGAGGGCATCATGATCCAGGGCGCCTATCAGCCCATCAACGACGTCTACGGCTCCGACGCCGTCAAGCTCCAGGTCCCCTACAGCATGTATCAGTACAGCCACGTGCGCAATGCCAACGTCATCACCAAGAAGGTGTCCGAAGAGGACCTGCCGACCCTCCTGACGTTCATGGATTACCTTTTCACCACCGACGGCGGGCTGAAACTGTGCTTCGGCCTGACCAAAGAGGAAGTCCAGGAAGTCAACGATCCCGTCTACGCCAAGTTCAACCTGGAGTACGGCTACTATGCCGACGGTGTGGATGAGAAGGGTATCCCTGTATACGTCCGCAATCCCACGACTCGGGAGGACAACAACCTGGCTTCCGCCGTGGCCGGCAAGCGCATGTCCACCGGCCTCTATGACTGGGGCTTCGTCCCGGCGCTGAACCAGAGCTATACGCCCGAAGCCGTCCAATGCATGCTGGCCTGGGACCATTATCAGAACTACGGCTACATCCAGAAGCAGACCAACGACCAGTTTACGGCGGATGAATCCGCGCAGTACAACAAGGCCAAGGCCAACATCGACACATATATGTCCACCCAGATCCCGCAGTTCATCACCGGCAAGCTGAACATCAAGGACGACACGGCCTGGAACGATTACTGCAAGATGATCAAGAAGTACGGCCCCGGCAAGATCACGACCGCTTATCAGCGCATCTGCGATCAGTTCAAATAAGATCAAACCCATTTGGCGGCGTCAGATTTCGACGCCGCCTTTTCATTTAGGCAAAAACAACACCCGATCCTTTTGGTTGGATCGGGTGTTATTGATCGATCTAAGTTTGTTACATCCACTCGGAGGGGTCGGTCCAGTCGCGCTTGCCGAAATACTTGTCAAAGTCGATCTGGGCGATCTGCTCCTTCGTCAGTCTGGTGTTTAGGACCTTGGCCCAGCCGCCCTCGGCCTTGCCGCCGTCCATGGCGTCGGCCGGGCGCATAAGGTTCAGCAGCGGCTCTCCCGCCTCAAAGCGGCGGGCGTTCTCCCGGATGATCTCGATGCTGGCTGCCGCGCGGTCCGGGACCTGGGGGGTGGAGTGGGGGGTGATGTATACGTTGGGCATGGTCCAGAGGGGCGAATCCGGGGACAGGGGCTGCTCTTCAAACACGTCGAGGCCCGCGCCGGACAGGGTGCCGTCCTTCAGCGCTTCGATCATGTCCTCCGTGCAGATGACGCCGCCCCGGGCCATGTTCACCAGGAACGCGCCCTTCTTGACCTGCTTGAAGGTCTCCTTGTTCAGCATGTGGAAGGTCTGATCGGTGAGTGCGATGGTGAGGACGATGAAGTCGGATTCCCGCAGCAGGGGCTCGATGGTATCGCCGCCTTCGATGGTCAGCTGCCGGTCGATGAAATCGTAGCCCTTTACCGGGGCGAGGTTGTAGGAGATGATGTGCATCCCGAAGGCTTTGAGCCGGTCGGCCAGGTGCCTGCCGTTGTTGCCCAGCCCCACGATGCCTACGGTCCTGCCGTACAGGCCCCGCCAGGTCTGCATCCCGTCCACGCCCCACTGGCCCTTTTCCTGGGCGGCCAGGAGCTCCCTGGTGTGATAGCAGCCCTGCAGCATGAAGTAGATGCAATGCTCGGCCAGCACCGGGGCGCTGCGTCCGGCGGCGCCCGTGACGGGGATGCCGCGGGCGAATACCTCCGGCCTCGCGGAGCCGTTCAGGCCCGCGTGGTCGCAGAAGATCCACTTCAGCGTGTTCTCACCCAGCAAAACGGGGTCCACGTCGCCCATCAGGATGGCCACATCCGCGTCCCGGGCTTCCCGTTCAAGGGCGTCCTTGTCATAGAAGGGAACGTAGACGAACTGGGCCTCCGGGAACACCCGGCGCAGAGCATACATGTTCTTTTTGTTGTACCAAACGGTGGTCACGACCTTGCGGATCTTCGGCATGGGGCGATACTCCTTTCTCCCGTGACTTCCACGAAATACCATGATCTATTATGGCACGGCTGCCCCCTTTTTGACAGCATCCCCTTTTGCGAACGCGTATACTGCTTTGCGAAAGTCGCTGAAAAAAACCGCGTTTTCCGGATCGGCTGGTCTTTTATTTCCGGATAAAAGCAAATCAGCTGACGTAATAACCAAATAGCATATTCGCAAATCACAGAACGCAATGTATAATGAGTGTATCTCAAAGGACAGCGAGGAGGCCAACATGGATATTTCGGAGCGGGTCGACTACTTTCTGGAGCTGATGAGCTGCAGCCAGAACATCGGGTACTGGTGCTTCGACATGGATCGGAAGCTCCTTCGGTCCACCAGCCCCTATCAGGATGAGAAGACCTTCGTGCGGCTGGTGTTCGGCGACGAAGCCACGTTCGCCAAGGTCAAAGCCCTGGGCGAAGCCATGCGCACGCCCGTGATCTCCTATAACGACATCGACCTGTGCTCGGCCTTCGTGTTCGAGTATACCGACGCCGCCCTGTACCGCCTGCATATCCTCGGCCCGCTGTATCAAAGCGATATTACGGTGGACAGCATCGAGAAGGAGCTGGACCGTCACTATATGTCCTCCCGTTTCCGCCGCCGGGCCCTCAACATGCTGGCGGGGCAGCCGGTGCTGAGCGCCACCCGCTTCTGGCCCTATGTGCAGATGCTGCACTTTGCGGTCAATGAGGAAAAGATCGGCATTGAAGCTTTCCGGTTTGCCACCGCTAAGGAAAAGAAACCCCAGAAAAAGAACTCGCTGGTCAGTGACGAACCCGTACACGAGCGTTCCAGCGATCATGCCGGCGTCTATCAGACCCAGCAGGAGCTGTTCGGCAAGATCGAGCGGGGGGATCTGAACTACGCCAGCGCGTTGAACCACGCCGTCAGCAAGGCGTCCTACGGCGCCCAGAACTTTGGGAATCCAAACGAGAAGGCCTATACCTACGCCATCAAGTTCATCACCCTGTCGGTGGCTGCGGCGATCCGCGGCGGGCTGTCCCCGGTCATCGCCTACTCCGTGGGGGATTACTATGAGACCCAGATCGCCAGCGTCAAGAGCACCGCGGAACGCAAGCACATTCTGGATACCATGTATGCGGACTTCATCAACCGGGTCCACAAGCTGAAGAAGCGGGCGGACATCTCCAAGCCCATCCAGGTGTGCTGCGATTATATCGACATGCACATCTATGATACCATCGAGCTGGAGCGGCTGGGCAAGATGATCGGCTACACCAAGTATTATCTCTCCCGCAAATTCAAGCAGGAGATGGGCATGAGCATCTGGGACTACATCAACGAGCGCAAGGTGGAGGAGGCCAAGGTCCTGCTGGCCGATCCCACGCTGACGATCCAGGATGTAAGCGACAAGCTCAACTACTGCTCCCGCAGCTATTTTTCCGAGGTGTTTGAGTCTGTCACAGGCATGTGGCCCTCCAACTACCGGGCCATCGAGCTGAAGATGTGAGGCCGTCCCATGATCGAGCAGACCGTTTCAAAGCTGAATAACGGGCCGGAGCAGCGGCGCAGACGCATCTACCGGATCGGGCAGATTTTGCTGGGCGCGGCGCTGGTGCTGGGCTATGTGCTGGGGTTCACGCTGCTATGGGCCCTGTGGCAGAGCGACAGGAGCGCCTTCTGGACGGGAACGCTGCAGCTGCTGCTGTTGGGGACGCCCATTCTGGCCCTCATCGGCATCCTGGAGGTCATGATCGGCCGCATCGGGGCGGAGTTTGATTACGAGCTCTCCGGCGAAAGCTTCGCCGTGTACCGGGTCGCCCGCAACCGGCGAAAGCTCTTCTGCCATTTTTCTCTGAAGGACGTGCGCTGGTACAAGCGATACAGCGAACTCACGGACGAGGAGCTTCCGTTGCTCAAAAACGCCCTGTTCGCCTGCTGCAACAGCGACAGCCCCGCCCTCGCGCTGTTGTACGTGGATGATCTGGCGGCCGGCCGTGTTCGCAGCCCCAGAGCCCTGCTGCTGGAACCGGAGGAACGGCTGGAGGAGGCCTTCAAAAGGGCGCTCCACCGTAAGGGCGTATGATGGACCTGTACGAACAGATCGACCGGAAGCGGACCTGCCTGTATCTCGTGACCGTTCCGGCGCTGACGGCGGCGATCGGGGCGGTCGTTGCGGCATGGCTGTGCCGGGCAGGCGTGATTTGGGCCGGTCTCTGGTCCGCTGGCGTGCTGTGCGCCTTATACGTGTATGGTCAGCGCGTCGCCCTGCCTCTGTGTCTGACCCGACGCCTCTACGCCCGCCTTCTCACGGAGCCTTCCGAAACCATAAAGGGCGTCGTCCTCGGATGGAAAAAGGAAAAGAATACCCTGAGCGGCGTCATGATGCGGGTCCTCGTCCTGGACACGGGCGAAACGGTCCGGGGAGAGCCGGCCCCCAGGGAAGTGAACGTCCCCGCCGTTCTGCTGCCGGAGATCCCGACGGGAGAAACGGTCCGGATCATTGCCCGGGAGGGCGTCGTGTTGAGCCTTTTCCCCTGCTCCCGCTGCCGGGTGCAGCCTCAGGGCGGCCGCTATGCCGTTTCGCCCTTGGTGCTGGGCGGGCTGATCCTGCTGTGCACGATGGGCTGGGGCGGCGGCTATGCCCTCTATGAGCAGGCCCACCGGACAACCACGGTGGCCGTGGCCGTGTGCACGCCGGCCTATCGGCAGGAGAGCGAACGGAACATCGTCGTCTGGTTCGAAAAGAATGATCTGCCTCGGCCTGCCTTCAGCTACACGAACACCCTGGACAATGAAACGGTCTATCAGTATTTAGCCACCTACGGGGCCCTGGACGCGGAGTGTCTCCTTCTGCCCGAGGGTGTGTTTTCCAACGTGTTCGACGGGGACGTGCCCGCTCTGCCGACGGATACGATGCCCGACGGCGATACGCTCCGCTTCGTGTGCAACGCGGATGGCCAGCCCGTGGCCCTGGTCCTGTACGATCCGCAGGACGAGGATTACTCCGCCCGGTTCCGCGCTCTCATCGACTGGGTGGCTGTGCCGCGGGAGGAACGGTATCTGTTGGCCCTGGCCCCTCAGGGCAGGGAAAAGGCGGAGTCGGTTTTGTCCGGTCTGACGAACTGGCTGCTGCTGTCGTCTTTTTCCGAAGGATAGCGAACTAGCTTACAAAAAAGCAAATCTGTTCATTCCCTGTCGGCTGCAATACAGATAAGATGTGATCAGAAAAAAGACTGCTCACGGGGGACAAAAATGAAAACCTTTACCGAACAAGCGCAAAAGCTTCCGATCCGCAGCTTCGACGTGGTCGTGGCCGGCGGCGGCACCGCCGGCGTGGTGGCCGCCATCGCCGCTGCCCGTACAGGCGCCAAAACGGTACTCGTCGAGCAGAAGGGTTATGTAGGCGGCACCCTGCTGGAGGGCGGCACCACCATGCACAGCTTCTTCACCCTGGGCAAGCTCTTTGGCCGGGAGTCCCGGCAAATCGTGAAAGGCATCCCCCAGGAGATCATCGACCGGCTGACGGCAGCCGGCGGCTGCTCCGGCCATCTCGTGGACGAGGTCGGCATCGACTATGACGAGCATTGCACCCTGATCGATGTGGAGGTGTACAAGATCGTGGCTGCCGAGATGCTCCAGGAAGCCGGCGTCACCATCTATTTCAACACTCTCATCGCCGGGGCGGACGTGGAGAACGGCCATGTGAAGGGCGTTATCGTGCAGAGCCGCGTGGAAGGACGGCTGTACTTTGAAGCCGGCGCCTTCATCGACGCCACGGGCTGGGGTGATCTTTCCGCCTATGCAGGCGCCGAATACACCCTGCCCCAGGAATACTCCGTAGCCAACAGCGTGGGCGTCGCCGGCATTGACGTGGAGAGATACACCCGGTATCTGCAGGAGAACGGCGGCGTTTCCGGCATCACCTACGGGCTCAGGGACGGAAAAGAGGACCAGATCGTCCGCGTGGGCGCACCCTTCCACAAGGTGCTCTCCACCCTCATGGCCCAGCACGCCAAGGCTCAGGGCAGCAAGGCCCGGAATATGCTGAACGCGGCGGACAACCCCGACAATCACATCCCCCTGGAGGTGCAGAAGGAGCTGGCCCGCCTGGCGCTGACACTGGGGTTCACCACCATCCACGACAACTACTTCATGTATCTCAAGGTCAACTACGTGATGAAGCAGGGCGTTACCAGCCAGGCTGAAATGACCAAGGCCGAGATCGAGCTCCGGCGTCGTCAGCGGGAGAGCCTGGAGCTGCTGAAGAAGAGCATCCCCGGCTGCGAACACGCCTTTATCGCCCGCACATCCCCCACCCTTTGCACCCGTCGCGGCCGCACCGTCGTGTGCGATTACGATATCCCCAACAGCGAGATCCTGGAAGGCAGGCATCACGAGGACGACATCGCCTTCTTCGGCTTCCATGACTGCGCCCCCAAGATGCACGTGGGCGGCGACGGCAGCTATGGCATCCCGCTGAGAGCCATCCTGGTCAAGGGGATCGACAACCTGTTTGCCGTAGGCATGATGATCTCTTCCGACTATTACGCCTACATGTCCACCCGCAACACGGTCAGCTGCATGGCTCAGGGCCAGGCGGCGGGCACTCTGGCAGCCATGGCCGCCAAAGAAAACGTGCCGCTTCGTCAAGTCCCTTTCGCTGCCCTGAAAGCGCAGCTTCTGAAGGACGGCGTTTATTTAGGAGCATAACGATACGGAGGAAAACGCAGGATGGAATCATTGACAAAACGTTCTTCCAAAGGGAAGAAGCAACTGGCCCGGGAAGGGACCTGGAGGTATGATTTCAAGCGGAACTGGCAGATCTACGCCCTGTTCATTCCCGTGGCGATCTACTTCATCACGTTCCATTACGCGCCCATGTTCGGCCTTGCCATGGCGTTCGAACGCTTCAAGCCCACCAAGGGCATCTTCGGCAGCCAGTGGATCTGGTTCGACAACTTTAAGGATCTGTTCGTGGGCGACACGTTCCTGCTGGTCCTTCGCAATACCACGGCTATGGCCATCCTCAACCTGACGGTGGGCTTTGCCGCGCCGGTGATCCTCGCCATGCTCCTTTCGGAAGCCCGCATCCGCCGCTTTTCCCGGACCGTGCAGGTCATCTCCTATATGCCCTACTTCGTGTCGGCGGTGGTGGTCACCACCCTGGCCAGCGAGTTTTTGTCCAGCACCGGTGCATTGACTTTGATCCTGAGCTGGTTCGGGTTCGACAAACAGAACTGGCTGGCCAACTCCCACAAGCCCGTGTTCTGGCTCATCAACACCTTCATCGAGATCTGGCAGGGTGCCGGCTGGG
>CAMHDC010000005.1 GCA_946183765.1 uncultured Clostridia bacterium
GGGCGGCGGCGCACGGTCTCTGTCAGCTGTCCGGCTTCGTCATATCCCACATACCCCGGGGGAGAACCGATGATCCGGGATACGGCGTGCTTCTCCATAAACTCGCTCATATCGAGGCGCACCAGGGCTTCAGGTCCATCGAACAGCTCCCGGGAAAGCTGCTTCACCAACTCCGTTTTGCCAACGCCCGTGGGACCGGTGAAGAGGAAGGAAATGGGACGGCGGGAGTCGGAGATGCCCGCCCGGCGGCGACGGATGGCGGAACAGACGGCGTCCACCGCCTGATCCTGACCGATGATGCGGGCTTTGAGCCTGTCGGACAGGTGGATAAGGCGAGTGAATTCCTGCTCCTTGATCTTTCCGGCGGGAATCTTGGTCCACAGCTCGATGATGCGGACCAAATTGTCTACAGTCAGCTCCGGCAGCCCTGCGTCGATCAACGAACGACGCTTGGCTTCCAGCGTGTCTGTGCTCTCCTTGACGGCGGAGAGACGCTCCTCCGTTTCGGGGGACAGGTCGCCCAGCAGGAGCTGAGCCGCTTCCGATTTAAGACGGTTCAGCTGTTCGTTCAGACTTTCCATCTCCCGGCAGACAGGGCTGTTCAGATTCAAATCGGCCGCCGCTTCGTCCAAAAGGTCGATGGCCTTGTCCGGCAGATATCGGTCGGTAATGTATCGTTCTGAGAGCAGCACAGCCTGCCGCGCCATAGCCTTGGGGATGACCACAGAGTGATACGCTTCGTAGTAGTGAGCTACGCCGGAAGCGATAGCGATAGAATCCTCGATGGACGGTTCCTCCACGGTGATGGGTTGGAACCGACGCTCCAAAGCGGAGTCCTTTTCAATGTGCTTGCGGTATTCCGTAAAGGTGGTAGCGCCGATGACCTGAATGTCGCCCCGGCTGAGGGCAGGCTTCAGGATGTTGGCGGCGTTCATGCCGCCCTCCGCGTCCCCGGCGCCTACGATGGAGTGGACTTCGTCAATGAACAGAATAATGTTTCCGAGAGCCTTGATCTCGTCCAAAAGCCCCTTCATGCGCCCTTCCATCTGGCCCCGGTACTGGGTCCCGGCCACGAGAGCGGTCATATCCAGCTGCCAGATCTCTTTGTTGAGCAGCTTATAAGGCGCGTTGCCCCGAGCGATCCGCTGAGCCAGCCCCTCCACGATGGCGGTCTTGCCCACGCCCGGCTCGCCGATCAGGCAGGGGTTGTTTTTTAGCCGTCGGTTCAGTATCTGCATGGCCCGCTGCAACTCCGTATCCCGGCCGATGAGCCCGTCCAGCTGACCGGCTTTGGCCTTAGCTGTCAGGTCGATGCAGAAAGCGTTCAGATACTTCTTTTCCGGCTCCTTGCCGCTCTGCCGCGGCTGGCGATTGGGTCCGTTGGGCCGAGCATCCTCCCGGGCCTGGCTTTCGTTCTTTTGCAGCGCATGGGGAAACAGATTCCCGTACAGCCGGCGCAGGATGTTCTCCGTGCCGGTCTCACCGATATTGCTGTTGTCCTGGTCCACGTTCATGAGCTCGCCGCCCAACAGCTCGTTTGCCTGCTCACAGATGGCGTCCAGATCCTCTTCCCTTAGGCCGAGGTTGTTCAGCACGTCGTCGATGGGCTTCATGCCCAGCTCCTTCGCGCATTTAAGGCAATAACCTTCGCTCTTCATTTCCCCGTTTTCCATACGGGAGACGAAGAGAACGGCTTGATTTTTTTTGCATCGTACACAAAGCGCCGCCATTTGGCACCTCCAAATCGTGTTTGTTTTTGTTAATCTGCTTCTGTCGTCAGCTGATTGACGATGAGGGATAGCAACACCCCGTTTAGAGCGGTGAGCCGCATAAGCACTTCGGGCATAGCTTCCGGCTTCACTTCCACGCGGCATACCGTCATGTCGTTACCCGGGCGCAGATACCCCAAAGCATAGGTGTCCGTAGTCAAGCCCTTCACCTGCATGAGATCCTTCATCATGGCTTCGGAACGAGAGAGGAGGGCGTGGGTGCTTTCATCTGGTTGACGGGTGAGCAGCAGAAGACGAACCATGTTCATGTTTTGGGCTACGGTTTGCCAGCTGGCTTTCAGGGCCTTGTCCATCTGTTCAAGCTCCATTTCAAGGACCTCCTTTCGTTCAATGCTGTCGGTCAGGCATGATATATAAATCTACTTGCTTAGCATACGCTTTTTCAGGCTGTCATGTCAATTCAAAACGAGAGGTTTTCGCCATGGTTTTGCAGGTTTTTCACAATGATGGAAAAGCATGTGACAAAAAACTCCCCTCCTGCAAATGAAGAGGGGAGAGAGGATCATGAATACTCAATCATTGCCGGAGCCGGATTCGCCGCCGGATCCGGAATCACCGCCGGATCCGGAATCACCGCCGGAACTGGAACTGCCGGAGCCACTGGAGCCGGAATCGCTGCCGGAGCCGGAGCTTCCGGAACCGGAATCACCGCCGGAACCGGAACTGCCGGAGCCACTGGAACCGGAATCACCGCCGGAGCTGGAGCTGCCGGAACTACCGGAACCTGAATCACCGCCGGAACCGGAACTGCCGGAGCCGCTGGAGCCGGAATCGCCGGCAGAGCTGGAGCCACCGGAACCAGGATCGTCGCTCGGATCTGTATTTGAACCCGGATCGGAGCCGCCGGAACTTCCGCTGCTGGAGGTTGGCTTCGGCGTAGGCTTATCTTCTTCTATGGTGCCCACGGTGACCTTCTTGGGAAACATCTTGTAGGTGGAAACGCCCAGATCATCGGTCTTCACCCGGGTATCGCCCTTGTAATAATCCTTGTAGGTGCGGACTGTATACCCCTTGCTGCCCTTTGACTTGACGAACTCATAGGAGGTGGGCTTGCTATCATCATATTCGTATTCCGTCTTGATGGAAGTGCTGCCCGTTTGCTTCGTCCGAATTTTGATTTGATCGTATTCGTCTGTTTCGAAAGGCACTCCGTATATCTCCATATGGAGGTTGTTTCCCTCGGTATAGGCGATGATGATGATGTCGCTGGAAGTGCTGTTCTTAAACTTGAAATCGATCAGGTTGCCTACGGAGTTGATGGTCGCGTCCCTGCCGCGATCGACATAGTGAACAGGCATACTGTGATTACGCCGCTCCACAATTTCCAAATCGGCATACAGGGCCGCATTATAGAGGGTGGAGGAAAGCTGGCATACGCCGCCGCCGGGCTGTTCGACGACTTCACCGCCTTCATAAGCGCCGGCGTTCTTCCAGCCGTTCTTGCGGGTACGGGTGCCCAGGGTATCGTTGGCGGAAAACACGTCGCCTGGCTTCAGGATGATGCCGTTGATCTTGTCTGCACCGAAGCGGATGTTGTATTTTCGATTGCTGGTGCTGCCGGAGAAGCTGGTGGTGTAGGAACCGCGGAGTATGTATTTGCCCTGCAGCATATCCTTGGTGATGGCGGCCTCCAGATCGTGAATGGGGATGGAAAGGGTTTCACCGGAAAAGGGATCGGTGTTCAGAATGGTTTCCACCAGCGCAGCCTGATCGATGCCCAGACCCTTGATTTCATCCGTGTACACGATTTGATTCTTTTCCATGCTGATGGACGCATTCACGGCGGGCTTATCCAGCAGGGTGGCCAGGTATGATACGAACCTGGTCACAGAATCCCCGTCATACGCCGGAGCAGGCGCAACCTCCTGTCCGGCGGCGATCTGCCGCACCTGGGCCATGAAGGCTTCATAAGGAACGGTCCTGTCTCGCATAAGGGAGAAAGCGGTATCGACGGCGCTTTCCACATCGTATTGAAGACGAATACCGACGGGCAGCTCTTCGGCAGCTTCGATCTCCTCTTCCTGCTCTTCTGCTGCTTCGGCTGCTTTCATGTCGGGATCGATAGCGTCATCGTCCTCCTCTTCCTCGACAGGTTTGGGCAAAGCCTGAATGCCTTCCCCGGAAGCAGGGTATACGTTCGTTCCGTCAGAAAGCAGTAGATTCACGACAAGAGGCTCCTCGGTCAGCTTCTTCTCTACAGCGGCCAGGGCCTGATCCCGGGACATACCGCCTACGTTCACACCATAGATGGTAGTGCCGGGGAGCATGCTTGTGCGGATGACGATGGTCTCGATCTCCTGCTTCTGCTGTTCGGCGATCCTGTCCACCTCAGGGGTACCTATGACGATATTTGTTCCCGGTAAAGAAGCGGCGGCAGAGGGGGTGGTCACGGCGCTGCCCGGAACGGATTCGGTGAGCTGCGCTCCTTTGCCGCTCAACAGAATGGCGCACAGGCCGCCTGCCAAAACCAAAACGCCTGCGCATGCACCGAGAACCCAATACTTCTGTTTTCCGTAAGATTTGCTCATAGAGCCCTCCTTATAACATGTTTTCATTGTATCGGTTTTGTAGGGGATTGCCATACTTTTTGTCGATGCTTTACAACAAAGTTACAAATTTGTGACGTTTGACTATCCAAGCGAATCAGAATATGGTATGCTATTGCCATGAAACGGAAAAACATACCTTCAAAACCAGCCGATATGAGCCCTATGGACGCGGCGCTCTCTTACCTCACAGGCCGTATGCGCACTGTGAGAGAGGTGGAGGACAAGCTGGACGATCTCCAATATGGGGAAGGGGATATCCTTGCCGTAGTGGATCGGCTCAAGGAGCTGAATCTGCTGAACGACGAGGAGTACGCCCGGGAGTTCGTGCGGTCCCGGCTTGCGACCAAGCCGATGAGCCGTCAAAAGCTGTATCTGGACCTGAGAGCCCATAAACTGCCGGAGGAGCTGATCGAATCCGCTTTGAACGAACTCCCCAAAGAGACGGAGGCGGACAACGCCATGGAGGTGGCGAAGAAGTTTTGGCGTCAGATGAGCGCGCTCGAGGAGCCGATCCGCCGGGAAAGGGTGCTTCGCCGCCTGACCAGCCGCGGGTTTTCCACAGAAGCCAGCCTGGCCGCTATCCGAGCTGTCGCAGAGGAAGAGGATTGAGACGGATACTGTTCAAAACAGAATTTGCGGATGCTTTGTTGTCATTATCTGACAGCAAGGTTACGGCTGCGTCGTCGACCGTTGCCGGAGCGGTGCGGGAACTGATGGGGCAGACGGCGTATAAAAAGGCCGTATTCCTTTGCAGCGATCCGCTGGAAAGGATAGCACGGAGCGCGGCAAACCGCCTTGCTGCATCGGGCACGAAGACAACGGTTTGCGCCCTCAGCATGGATGATATTCCCGATTTACGGGATGCGTTGATTTGTGATCTGCTGTTTTCTCCGTCCTCGGACGATACGTTAACAGCAAAACGAGCCGCATGGACGGAAGCTATGGTTGTCTCCGGATGCCCCATCGTCAGCGTTGGCATTCCGTCAGGCGTGGACCCCGACACAGGCAGGGCGGCAGATGCAGCGGTGCGTGCGCAGATCACTGTAGCGATCGAGGGATATCTGCCTGGACTGTTTCTCCATGACGGCCTCGATCACTGCGGGGAGATATGGCCAATCGGAGGGGAAACGGAAGCGGCAGAAGGGCTCTATCGCTTTGAAACGGCGGACGCTAAGATCCTTCTGCCGCCGCGAAAGCGCACCGCGCATAAGGGAGATTCGGGCAAAGCGCTGCTGTGCGTGGGCTCTCCGAAATATGTAGGTGCAGCCCTGCTGAGCGCTCGGGCCTGTCTGGCGGCGGGATGCGGCATTTTGTTCGTCGCCTGTCCTGACGTGGTGAGATCGGCGTTGATCACTCTACCGGAAGCCATCGGCATCCCTGTGGGAACGGATTGGACCGCGGCAAGCTGCCAGGCTGCGATCCGGGCCATGGAGGGCATGAAAGCTGTCGGACTTGGGTGCGGTGTCGGGAGCGGAGATATATCGTCCCTCATAGAGGCGGCTCTAAAATCGGGATTGCCCGCCGTGTTGGACGCGGATGGATTGAATTGTCTGTCCAGACATCCAAAGCGCTACCCCCTGCTGCATGGGCGGATCGTTTTGACACCGCACGCAGGAGAGATGAGCCGATTGACAGGTCTTCCCATCGAAGAAGTGTTGGACGATCCCATCGGCGTTGCCCGGCGATACGCCTCTGAGTGGGGATGCACGGTGCTTTTGAAAGGAGCTGCCACCGTAGTTTCCGACGGGAAGCACACCTGCTTCGTGGCGGAAGGGAACGCGGGCCTCGGCAAGGGCGGCAGCGGGGACGTGCTGACCGGCATCATCACGGGGCTATTGAGCCAGGGCGTGGAGCCGTATCATGCGGCGTGCCTTGGCAGCTACCTGTTGGGCACTTCGGCGGAAAAGGCTTTTGAAAGGCTGCGGGAACGAATGCTTCGGGCAACGAACGTGATCGAAGCTTTGGAAGATATGGGTCAATGAAGGAGGAGAATGCATGCTTCGTTTAGGCGTAGATGTAGGGGGAACATTTATAAAAGCCGGAGTGGTGGACGAGTCCTATACCATCCTGCATAAGGTGAGCGTGCCCACCGGCGGTGACGGCGGATTTCAGACGGTAGTGCAGAATATCGCTCACGTGGCTGAGCTGGCGGCTCAGGAGGCGGGGCTCGCTGTGGGAGATTTCGAGAGCGTGGGTATCGGCATCCCCGGCCTGCTGAATCCCAAAACCGGCGTGGTGGTGTCGGCTCCGAACCTGAGCGGCTGGCAAAACGTGCCCTTTCTCGATGCGATACAAAAGCTATTGCCGGTGCCGGTGCGAGTGGGGAACGACGCCAACTGTGCTGTGGTGGGCGAGACGTTGGCCGGCGCGGCGAAAGGCTGTCAGAACGTGGTCATGCTGACGCTGGGCACCGGCGTTGGCGGCGGTATCGTCGCTGACGGAAAGCTGTTCGTGGGCGGTCAAGGCCTCGGCGCAGAGCTGGGGCACATGGTACTCCAGATGGGCGGAACCACATGCGGTTGCGGGATGAAAGGCTGCATAGAGGCGTATTGTTCCGTCACCGCCCTTGTGAAGCAGACCATTCGGGCCATGGAGGCAGATCCCTCCTCAATCATGCATGCGTATGCCAAGGAAGCCGGTTTGGTGGACGGGCGCACGGCCTTCGAGTGTTCCAAGAAAGGGGACAAAGCCGCTGTGGAAGTGGTGGAATACTATTGTCGCTATTTGGCGAATGCCATCGGCTCGCTGGTCATCGCCTTCCGTCCGGACGTGGTGCTGATCGGCGGCGGGCTGTCCAATCAGCGGGACTATCTCATGGACAAGCTGAACGCGCTGCTGCCTCAATATGTGTTTGCTTCGGACATAATCGGCGTGCCGCCCATTCTGCGTGCCACTTTGGGGAACGATGCGGGAACTATCGGCGCCGCATTCCTGGACAGGATGTAAGGGAGGAGCAGATGGAAGCCCGGGCCTTTTTGGACGTAATGCATGTAGCCGAGCGGCTGAAGGATGCCGTGCGGCATAGTTACTCCTCCGGCGGCCGACGGGAGAGCGTGGCAGAACATAGTTGGCGCATCGCCCTGATGGCCTTTTTTCTGCGGGACGAGTTCCCGGAGGCAGATATGAACAAGGTCATGGAGATGTGCCTCATTCACGATCTGGGCGAATGCTTTACCGGCGATATTCCTACGTTTTTGAAAACGAATACGGACGAACAGCGGGAGGAACAGCTTTTGGACGCCTGGGTCACATCCCTGCCGGAACCCTATTCGACGCGGATGCACGATCTATACGCGGAGATGGAGGCTTTGCAAACTATTGAAGCCAAAATCTACAAAGCATTGGACAAGATGGAGGCGGTCCTGCAGCATAACGAAGCGCCCCTTTCCACCTGGATACCCCGGGAATATGAGCTGAATATGACCTACGGTTTCGATCAGGCGGCTTTCTCACCCTATTTGACGGCGGTCAGAGAACAGATGCGGCTGGATACAAAGCAAAAGATCGAAGAAAATAAAAAAGCCCGGTAAGGGCTTTTTTGATGCGTGAAAAAGTTAATACGTGTAGGGAACGTACTCCGACCAGTTGGAGATCAGCTCGTGGCCAACATGCCCGACCCCGCGGATCATTAGCGCCAGTAAGGCGATGATGGCGATCAGCAGAAGGACGATGCGGACGGCGCTGATGATGGTTCCGGCTAAGGCCAGGCCATGGCCCTTATTTTCCGGCAGCTTCTTGGCGCTGCTCATCCCCATGATGCTCAGAATGAGGCCGGCGATGGCGCAAAGCACACCGATGCCCACGGGAATGAAGATCAGCGAGCAGATAAACCCGGCAATAGCCAAGCCGTTTGTGGTAGACGGCGCGGCGGCGCTGGGCATTGCCTGAGAGGAATAATTGGGATTGGAATAGGAGGGGGGCAGCTGCGCATTGGCGGCCTTGTACCCTTCGGAAGCGTTGATAGGCGCTTGCGGCGTATCCGCGGTCTCCGGAGCAGCAGTTTCAACGGGAGAATCAATGACAGGCTCCTCGGACGCTGTGGGAGCGGCTTGAACGGGAAGTCCGCAGGAGGTGCAGAATTTGGCGCCTTCCGGAAGAAGGGCGCCGCAATGGATGCAATGCATGGTGTTCGTCCTTTCTTTAAATATGGAGAAAGTGATTTCTTTCGACAATATACTATACCTTGTTTCCTTTCTGTGTCAAGGCAGTAAAAAGCCGTGGCGGGATTGGATGGGATATGATACAATATCCAACAATACATGATGAAGAGCTAAGTGAATGAGTAAAAACACGTTTCCAAAGGTAACTCTGCACATTCATTCGAATGGGCCCATGCATGCAGAAGGCAACTAAAATGAATTGAATAGGTTCATCGCGGCGATGGCGGAATGCCGCAATTTGAAAATATGCGAATACTGACCTATCAGACAACAGAACAGGATGCCGGAAAACGGGTGGAGACGGTCCTGATGGGCCGCCTGCAGGTGTCCCATGGACTTCTTTCCCGGCTCAAGCGGCGGGAGAACGGCATTTGCATCAATGGGAAAAAGGTGTATTCTACCTATGTGCTGCAGACGGGGGACGTACTCTCGGCGGACGTGGGGGACAGGGAGCCGCCCAGGCATCTTGAACCCATCAAAATGGAGATAGCCGTTGTCTTCGAGGACGAGGATCTGCTGGTGCTGGATAAGCCGTCCCATCTTCCGGTGCATCCTACGAATAATCCTGCGGAACCCAGCCTCGAGCAGGGCCTTCTTTCTTACCTCCCTGCAGGAGACTATCCCCACTTCGTGAGCCGTTTGGACAAGGGGACCACGGGATTGATGCTGGTGGCCAAAAGCGGCTATATGCATGAACTCATGAAGCGGCGGCTGCACACGGCCGATTTCTGCCGGGAGTATCTGGCGGTAGCGGACGGTATCGTCATGCCGCCCTCCGGCACCGTGAATGTCCCCATAGGCCTCGCAGACGGCTCTTCCTATCGTCATTGCGTCCGATCGGATGGGGCGAAAAGCCTGACGAAGTATGAGTCACGATGCACAGCCAATGGCAGGACTTTGCTACATCTTTTGCCAGAAACTGGTCGCACACATCAGCTGCGGGTGCATATGGCGTATTTGGGGTATCCCCTGACGGGGGATTGGCTGTACGGGATGCGGTCGGAAGAGATCGACCGTCCGGCCCTGCATTCCTGTCGCCTTGTGTTTATCCATCCGCTGACCAAGAAACGGATCGAATGCTGTTCGCCCATGCCTTCGGACATGCAAAACCTGTTATCCTGAGCCGTGAGAAGGGGGGGAACACTTTATGCCGTGCTGGCTCTGGCGGAGGGATGGTCGGCAGACGATTGACTTTGCTGCGATAAGATTATATACTGTTTCTATTACCAAGGCAAAAAAGAGGTACAGGTATGATCCGAGTTGGCATCGTTGGCTACGGCAATGTGGGACGGGGGGCTGAATCCGCCGTTTTGCAGAGCGAAGATATGATTTTAACGGGTATATTCACCCGGCGCTCTCCGAATTCCGTGCATCCGCTGCGGGAGGGCACCCCGGTTTTCCCCGTCTCTTTTCTTATGGAACAAAAAGCGGAGGCGGACGTGCTGCTGCTGTGCGGCGGCAGCGCCACGGATTTGCCCGTGCAGACGCCGGAGATGGCGCAACGGTATTGCGTAGTGGATACCTTCGACACCCACGCCCGCATCCCGGAGCACTTTGCCAATGTGGACGCAGCGGCGAAAGCGGGAGGGACTGCGGCGATCATCAGCACCGGCTGGGACCCGGGTCTGTTTTCCATGATGCGCCTTTTAGGGAATTCCATCCTGCCGGAAGGCACGGGGGACACCTTTTGGGGACCCGGCGTGAGCCAGGGTCATTCCGATGCGGTTCGTCGCGTGGAAGGCGTGGCGGACGCCCGACAGTATACCATCCCTGTGCAGAAGACCGTGAGCGCCGTCCGCAAGGGCGAAAGCGGCTTCACTCCCCGGGACAAACACACCCGGGAGGTGTACGTGGTGCTGAAGGAAGGGGCCGATCCCCAGCGGGTGGCCCAGGAGATCATCACCATGCCAAACTATTTCGATGCGTACGATACCACGGTGCATTTCATCTCGGCAGAGGAGATGGCGGCGGAGCATGCGGCCATGCCGCACGGCGGCTTCGTGATCCGCAGCGGCAAGCTGGGCGCGGAGCGACAGTATTCGTCGCTCATGGAATTCAAGTTGGAGCTGGACTCCAATCCCATGTTCACCGGCGCCATCATGGCCGCTTTCGGCCGAGCCTGCTGCCGGCTCCATGAGCAGGGAAAGACTGGCTGCTTTACCGCGTTCGACGTGCCGCTGGGGCTGCTTTCGCCCCTGCCGGCAGAGACGCTTCGGAGCAAATTGCTGTAAAAGTTTACGATATAGGAGGGGGAACACAGAATGATCAAGATCGAGAATATTTGCGTCTCCGGCTTCGCTGCCGCCCTCAGAGGTATGCGCAATCCGTTGAACAGCTGGAAAAAGAGCGACAGCACCATCACCTACGAGAACGGGGAGGAGATCGCCCAGATCGGTCCCAACGATCTCGATTTGATGAAGCGGCTCAGGAAGGCCGGCAGCGATCACAGAAAGTATCTGAGGATGATCAACGTCAGTATGGACATCACGGCCATGCAGCCTTGGTGGTTCGAGTTCGATACCTACAAGGTGGGCACAGTCCGCAATTCCTGCTCCAAGATGCACAAGATTCACTCCAAGACCTTCACCGCGGCGGATTTCGCTCATGACGGAATCGACGAGATCCCCTATGCGCAGGACGCTTTGAACGCAGTCATCGCCGCCTGTGAGCAGCTGCGCCTCGATTTCAATGCCACCAAGGAAAAGAAGTACTGGCGTGCGCTCATCGAACTGCTGCCCGAGGGCTACTGCATGCGGGCCACGGTACAGCTCAATTATGAGGTCCTGCTCCATATGTACTGGTCCCGGAAGGATCATAAGCTCACCGAGTGGCATGAATTCTGCCATATGATCGAGGAGTTGCCCTATTTCAAGGAGGTATGTCTGCTGGAGGAGGAAGCCTGATGCTGCTCACCGGAAAACAGCCTGCGGAACAGCTCTATGTCGGTATAGACGAACGGGTCAAGTCGGCAGCGGCCGTTCCTGGCTTGTTCGTACTCTATGATCCCGAGGACAAGCCTGCGGGGTGGTATTTGAGGAGCATCCAGCGGGCGGGAGAGGCACATGGCATCCCGGTCTACGCCCGGCCCCTGTCCGAAGGTACAGAATTGCTGTCAGAGCTTTTAGGCGGGATGATCGTGCTCAGCAAAACCAAATCGCCTATTCGGATACCGGACGAGTTGGACGTGGACGGAACGGGTAAGGACAGCTTTTCCACCCTGTATAAAGGCGGCTTCAAGACCTATCCCCGCACCACTCCCTGCACGGCGGAAGCCTGCGTGCGGCTGCTGGACTATTATGGTATACCTGTTTCGGGCAAACACGCGGTGATTCTTGGCCGGTCTCTGACCGTGGGGCGGCCGCTTGGCATGCTCCTCCTCGATCGAAACGCCACCGTGACATTGTGCCACAGCAAAACGGAAAACCTGCCGGAGATCTGCCGACAGGCGGATATACTTGTTTGCGCCACCGGTAGGGAGGGCCTTGTAACGAAGGACTGCATGCGCCCGGGACAGACCCTCATCAACGTGGGCGGCGACGCCGCAGAGGAAGAGGCAGCGGCCGTGGTGGAGAACCTTTGCCCCTTCAAGGGCGGCGTAGGCGCCCTGACCACGGCAGTGCTTTTGCAGCATGTTGTGGATTTGACAGAATAAAGAGATCAGAAAAGGGTGTTGACAAAATAGGTGACGGCACCCAATATGCCTCCTAGGAGCGCGCCCAGCCATTCGATGGCGGCGAGCTCCTTTTTCATAAGCGCTCTGAGCATATCGTTGAGCTCCTTTGGCCGGAGGGAATTGATGCGATTGACCACAAGCCGTTTGACCTCGCCGGAGCTCAGCAGCTGGGGCAGCGCTCCCGCAATGGAAGCATGAATCAGTCCCAAGATGCTTTCCTTCAGCTTAGGCAATTCCCGTTCGTGATTTTTCAGGGTAACGGAAAGGGGCGTCCCCAGGAAAGAACCGGCCTCCCGGTATACGTACTGCTGTATGATCTCAGGCAAACTTCTCTCCAGCTCCCGGTCGATGAGTTTGCCCAGAGTGTTCACATACACGTCTTCCAGGCTGCCGCTGCGCAGAAAGGGAAGCTTTTCATCGGTTCGGTGAGAGAGCTGGCGGGCAAAGGATTCCCCCAGCTTTGCCTGGGTTGCCTTTTTGACGATATAATTGCAGAGGAGGGCGGAAAGCTCTTCTCTTTTTTGTATGTATATCTCCTCACCGAAGACCTGGATCAACAGTTCGCGGGGCGTTTTCTGTGTGGCAGAGACAGAATCGAAAAGCTGATCGAGCCATGCCCCTATGGCTTCTTTCGCTTCCGGCGTTTCCAGCGCGTCAGAGACGACCTCGGGAGAAAACAGCTCCTTTTCGATCAGATCTCCCAGGCTGTCCGCGATGCGGCCCTGTTCCTTGGGAATAAGGCCGGGCGTGAAAGGCAGCCTTCGTTTTCCAATATATTTAGGCGTATAGGGACGAAAGAGCATCTCCACCGCTAAGGCGTTTGTCCCAAAGCCGATGACGGCGCCCATGAGGATTGAAAACAGGAGGGAGAGCATAGGAGTTATTCTTCGCCGTGGGCGGCGTGTTTATGCTTTTTCTTGCCCGTGCGGAAGCGGCCGTTGATAACGGAAGCCATGATGAGCAGACCGTCCGCAAGTGCGAGAATAGAGAATGCCCACAACAATCCTTTGGTGATGTCGTTGCGCAGGAAGTTCATAGTGGGGTTGAATCCGTCCAGCACCAGGAAGACCATCATCATGATGGCAAGCACGATGAGAACGGCTTGTATAGCCTTTACGAACAGACGCATTTATGGCTCCTTTCCGAAAGTTTCTCGAATGATCAGACAGTCGCTGACAGAACGGCCGCCTTTATAGGGGTCGTTGAGCACGCTGCCGTTGTAGTACATCTCTGCGGATCGACCGCCGTCCAGATTGTAGGCGGCTTTGCAACCAAGGTCCGCGAATAGCTGGGAGAACTGCTCCAGCGTGAGCCCGGAAGCATCGTCGGTCCGGCCATCCACCACCACGAAGCAGTAATGACCTGGCTCAAAATACCCGATACCGGCTCGGGGGTTGGCACGGCGGATATTCTTGCTGGTGTTCAGCTTCTCGTCCGGGATAGGCTGTCCCTGCTCGTCCAGCAGCAGCGGGCCGAAGCTCCAGGCCTGATAGGCGCCGTCGGCAATAGCCTGCTCCAAAGAGAAATCGTCGGGGGAGAAGGTGCGCATGGTCCCATCGTAATAGAGGACGCATATATCGAAGGTGCTCTTTTCCTGCCGATGGACGATGCCGTTTCGGATCACGATGCCTGCATCCTGGTTGCCGTAGGTGTCCCCGGTAATGGCCACGAGCGCACCGCCGCGATTGGCCATATCCTTCACGCTTTCCCGGAGCCCGCTGCCGAAACGGTCCTTGGCCAGGACGGTTTCGAATTGAAACACGTCTGTAAGATAGATATCGGCCAGATAGTACATGGCCGTCTTCGCCTTGCCGTACTGTACTTTGGTGATATGGACTGCCAGATCCGGACTGGAATAGCCCTGCTCGTCGGAAAGGATCGATTCGGTGAACTGATCGGCATATTTCTCTATCCAGGGAACGTATACCGGCGTAGGCTCCGGCGTCGAAGGAGGCTCGTTCGCTTCAGCAAAAGGCGTGGGCGTCACCTCTGGCTTGCTCACAACTTGGGACAGGACGGGCGTGGGCGTTGCGGTAAGCAATCCGGCGCTCAAGCGTTCCTTTGGCCGGGCGTGATGGAACCAGGCGAATGTAAGCAGACTGATCGCCAGCAGCAACAGCGTGCCGACAGCCGTTCGGATGGATTCGTATAGTATGCGCTTTCGACGCCTTTCTTCCTTTTCGTGATTCATCGTCACAAAGTATAGCACAGATTTCCCTCTTCATGCAACTGCGTGATTGAACAGGCCCGTTTCGGGCCATCCTGTGCAGGGGGGTATACGCAGGAAGAGAGGGATCGTGATTGAATAAAGTAGTGATCTGCGGCGTGGACACGTCCACACTGCCAACGCTGAACCAGGGCGAAATGCGCCGGCTGTTGGAACAGGCAAAGGCAGGGAGCACAGCGGCTCGGGAAAAGCTGGTGACAGGAAATCTTCGGCTGGTGCTTTCGGTGATCCAGCGGTTTTCCAATCGTTCGGAGCAAGCGGACGACCTGTTCCAGGTGGGATGTATCGGCCTGATGAAGGCCATAGACAATTTCGATATAGCGCAAAACGTCCGCTTTTCTACCTATGCGGTCCCCATGATCGTCGGGGAGATCCGGCGGTTTTTGCGGGACTATACGGCCCTTAGGGTGTCTAGATCCCTGCGGGACATGGCCGGAAAGGCTATGCAGGTGAAGAAACGGCTGACCGACGAGCTGAATCGGGAACCCACGGTAGGGGAGATCGCCAAGGAGCTGAATCTGTCCGAGGCAGAGGTGGTATATGCTTTGGACGCGGTGGTGGATCCGGTGTCCCTGTTCGAGCCCGTGTTCCATGAGGATGGAGACGCCCTGTACGTGATCGACCAGATACGGGACGATACATCGGGAGAGGGAAAGTGGCTGGACAGCATCGCCCTGGAGGAGGGGATCCGTCATCTTAACGAACGGGAACAGAGGATTGTGAAGCTGAGATATTTTCAGATGAAGACACAGATGGAGGTGAGCCGGGAGATCGGCATCTCCCAGGCCCAGGTATCCAGATTGGAGAAGGGTGCGCTGGAACGGTTGAAAAAGTATATTTGACTTGAACGAATGCGCTTTCGGGAGTACAATACAATAAAAGTTTCTCCCGGGGGTCGAAAGGATGAAGGTCAGGGATCGGATCGTTTCATGGGCCACGCTGCTCTGCTTTGTCATCGGAGCTGCGTTGGGCCTGATTCGCCCTGATTGGGCACAGAAGATCGCGTTCATCGGAACTGCATACGTCACGGCGTTGAAATATTTGGCCCTGCCGGCGCTGATCCTCTCCGTCTTTTCCGCTGCCGGGAAGGGCGGCAGGAACGCGGCTGGCGTCCTGGTTCGGGCTCTCGTTCTGTTCGTAGCGCTGTTCTCCGTGACGTTCCTGCTCTGCGCCGTACTCTATTCCGTTTTTTCTCCCGGTCGGGGCTTCCTTCAGCTGGGGCAGACCGCCTGGCAAGGGGAGAGAGCGTCCATCTCTTTCGGCGGTATATTCAAAAATATCTTCGCCCCGGAAAGGATCAGCGTCAATTCTCTGTATTTTCCATCCCTCCTTGTCGCTTTCGCGGCGGGGTGGCTGATTGGATTTATTAAATTGGATAAGATACGGAAGGGGACCGCGGCGCTGGAACGATTCTTCCTGAGGCTCCTGTCCTACGTTATGGTGACGACGCCTCTGGGCGTTCTTTCCCTGATGGCGACCTGTACGGGAACCTTCGGATTTGATGCGCTGAAGACTTCTGGGGCCTATGCGGCCTGGGCATACGGCGGATGTGTATTGGCGCTGGCGGCGGTCATGATCCTGCCTCTGTGGCTTTTTTGCAAAGTGAAGCCGAGACACTATTTCGCCAGGACAGGACGTTTGTTTTTGACGGCCCTCTCCACATGTTCCTCCGCGGCCACCTTGCCGGAGACCATGCGGACCTGTCGGGAGGAGTTCGGCGTATCGGACGAAATCACCGGCGTCGTAGCGCCTCTTGGATGTACCGTACATATGTGCGGCGGGGCGGTGTCTTTCAGTTTATTTGGCCTGTTCGTTATGCAAATGACGGGACAGCCGGTCTCCGCGGCGACGCTGTTTATTATGCTCCTGTTTTCCCTCCTGCTGAACATGGGCGCTCCGGGCATCCCGGGCGGAGGGATCGTGTTGGGGGCTACCTACCTTAGCATGCTGGGAGTGGAGCATGTGGAGCTGTTCCTGGGCATGTACGCGGGCATATACCGCTTGTTGGATATGGCGTATACTTCTTTGAACGTGGCCGGGGACGTGACCGCCAATTTGCTGATCGACAGATGGGAGAAAAAGCGATGAAGTCGATGTACAGACAGATACAGCCCTCCATGACCATGGGCCTGGATCAGCAGGCGCGGGAGCTGGCTGCGGCCGGTAAGGACATCATAAACCTGACCGCAGGCCAGGTGGATTTGCCTATGCCCGAAACTGGGAAGGAAGCCATACGGCGCGCGTTGGACGCGAACAAGACTTTCTATGTACCGGCCACCGGGTCCCAGGCCCTGAAGAAAGCGGTGCGCGAACGCATGGGATGGCAAGAGGGGGAGTTGCTGATCTCTGCCGGAGCTAAGCCTCTGCTGAACGCTGCGATCGCCTGCATCTGCGGTCCCGGGGACGAAGTGATCCTGCCCGCACCTTGCTATACCAGCTATCCGGAGATGGTCCGCTTGTCCGGCGGGACGCCTATCGTGGCTCCGGGCGATCCTAAGCATGATTTCATTGTAACGGGAGAAGTCATTGAGGGGCATATCACGGTCAGGACCAAAGCTGTGCTGCTGAACAATCCGGTCAATCCCACGGGAGCGGTTTACAATCACGAAGCGTTAAGGGGGATCATCCAGGTTTGCAAGGCTCACGATCTTTACCTTATTGCCGACGAGGTTTACAGCGATTTCGTCTATGATAGCAGGTTTATCAGCTTATATGAGTATCCTGAATTGAGGGAACGTCTTATTCTGGTCAACTCTGCCTCCAAAACCTATGCCATGGCGGGGCTGCGCTTGGGATATGCCGTAGCGCCTGCCCCTGTCGCCCGCGCTATGGGTGCCTATTTGAGCCACGCGCTGGGCTGTCCCTGCTCCCTTTCGGAACAGGCGGCGCTGGCGGTGCTGGCTATGGACGGCAGCTATGTGGATGCCATGAAAATCGTATTCCGTGATCGGCGAGACAAATTGTATGATGCCTTATCCAAAATCGACGTATGGACGGTGAAGAAGAGCCGCGGAGCGTTTTATCTTTGGCTGAACGTGTCGCAACTGGACGACGATATACGGTTCTGTCAGAAATTGCTGGACCAGGAGGGCGTAGCCCTTACCCCCGGGAGGGCTTTTTGCTGTCCGGGCTATGTACGGTTGGCGTATACCAAGGACGTCTCGATCCTTATGGAAGCGGCGGCACGGATGAAGCGATTCGTCGAGAGGAGCTACAGCAATTCCTGCACCGTCAACAGCTGAATCTCAGGCAGTATCGTATCGGCAGACAGCAGAGAGATCAGATACCCTTCTGCTTCTGTCGTATAAAAACGGTACGATTTGTCCTGCCAGCGAAAATCGATCGTCGTGTCTATCTCTTGCAGCGGCAGACTGAATCCAAGCCCGGTCAGCTTCATGGCGCATTCCTTCCGGGTGAAGATCTGCAAAGGATCAAGCTCTTTTTCCTGGGGCAGACACATCCGCTGTCGGACAGCTTCATGGATCCGCCGATCCTTTCGCTCCATATCCACGCCGATCGGCTTATCGCTCACACCTAAAAGAACGTGTTCATAGCTGTGTGAAAGACTGAATTCAGCCTTTCCTGCCGATAGAGTTGGTTTCCCGTATGGGCCGAATAATACATCCTCGTTCATATGCACGTTGAGAAGCTGGGACAGCAGCAGTCCAGCACCAAGGGTGAGCCCGGAACGGGAACGATCATAAGCGAGCCGCCGCTGCTCGGGGAGCAGGGGGAGGATGCGCTGAGTATACTCTTGTATATTTCGGCAGGAGAGAAGATACAATTTCATGTGAGAATCATACCAAAGAACGCGCCGGAAAGCAAGGAGGGGGAACCGGCGCGTTCGCTATGATGGCCGCCTGCTGCTCCGCATGGGCTGGGAGGTTGGCGGGGAACTGGTAGGCTGCCTGTTTTCCGGCAGTACGTACTTACCGGGGGCAAGGCAGGAGCCCAATCGATACATGCATGGCCGTATGTATGCGGTGAGCATTCCTCCTTTCCTCTCGGGATGGCTTCAGTATAGAGGACA
>CAMHDC010000006.1 GCA_946183765.1 uncultured Clostridia bacterium
GAATTCTCCCCGTCACCGTTCCTCAAAAACAGCAGAAACTCTATATTTCCTTTGGGCCCGGTGATGGGTGAGAAGGAGAGATCCTCCACCCGGTATCCGATTTGCTGGGCATAACGGATTATGTTTATACATACATCCCGATGAATAGACGGTTCACGGACCACGCCGTTTTTGCCCACCTGGCCCCGGCCCGCTTCGAACTGGGGCTTGATGAGGGCCACCACCTGCCCCGACTGCTTCAGACACGCCTTGAGGGGCGGCAGGATCAGCTTCAGGGAGATAAAGGATACGTCTATGGACGCAAAATCGAAGGGTCCGTCGAACCAGCCCGGCTCCATGAAGCGGGCGTTGCGCCGCTCCATGACCGTGACCCGGGGATCGTTTCTGAGCTGCCAGGCCAGCTGACCATAGCCTACGTCCAGGGCGCAGACGTGCTTCGCGCCGTTTTGAAGCATGCAGTCCGTGAACCCGCCGGTGGACGCGCCAACGTCCAGGCAGACCTTGTCCTGGAGCGACAGGGGGAATACCTTCAAGGCCTTGTCCAGCTTCAAGCCGCCCCGGCTTACGAAGGGAACAGGGTCCTCGTGGAGGGTGACGGCGTCCTCCGGTCGAACCTCCTCCCCCGCTTTTTCCGCCTTTCGCCCGTTGACGAAAACCTCCCCGGCCATGATCATGGCCCGGGCCTTCTCCCGGGAGGGGGCCAAACCCGCCTCCACCATATGAACGTCCAACCGTTTCTTATCCATCAATACGTCTCAACTCCCGCACGGCCTCGATCATGGCCGCCTCGTCGATGCCGCCCATCGTCCGCTGCCGGGCAACGGTGGCCTGGGGCATGGGTCCGTCGGGCAAGCACAGGGGCCGCACCGTCAGCTCCGGGCAATAGGCAGCCACATACAGGCTCAGGGCCGCCACGTTCTCCTCAGCCACGACAAGCTTGCAGCCCTTCTGCCGCAGTTCGTCCAGCAGCGCAAAGTCCAACGGTTTATAGAATCGGGCCTCCACCAGCCCGCAATCCAGCTGATCCGCCACCCGCCGGGCAATCGCCACCAACGGACCGGCGGCGACGATGACCACGTCCGATGCAGGGCGCAGGGTGGCCCATTTGCCGTAGATTACGGGCGCCTCTCCCTCGCCCTCGGGCAGGGTGCCCCGGCAATAGCGGATGGCCGCGGGCTCTCCCCGAGAGACAGCCAGGCGGATCATCTCCCTAAGCTCGCTCAAGGTAGCGGGCTCGTAGACGGACAGGTTGGGGATGGCGCAGAGCATGGCAGGATCGTAGATCCCCTGATGGGTCTCCCCGTCCTGGCCTACCAGGCCTGCCCGGTCTACGCCGACGACCACCGGAAGCTTTTGCAAACAGATGTCGTGGTACAGCTGATCCACGGCCCGCTGCAGAAAGGAGGAATAGATAGCCGCCACGGGCTTCAATCCTTCCGCCGCCATGCCGGCAGCCATGGTGAGAGCGTGCTCCTCCGCGATGCCCACGTCGAAGGCCCGGTCGGGGAAGGCTTCGAAGAAGGGGCGCAGCCCCGTGCCGTCCCGCATGGCCGCGGTGATAGCCACGATGCGCCGATCCTCCCGGGCTAAATCCAGCAAGGTCCTGCCGAAGGTCTCCGAGCAGGAAACGGTCCCGGAGGAAGCCACGGCCCCCGTCTCCGGGGAGAAGGGCGCAACGCCGTGGAACTTCTCCGGATTCCGCTCCGACGGGCTGTAGCCCTTGCCCTTTTGGGTGATCACGTGGACCACCACCGGACGCTCCAGGGCTTTTGCCTCCCGAAGCAGGGAGATCATCTGGGGGATGTCGTGGCCGCTGATGGGGCCGAGATAGGTGAAGCCCATCTCCTCGAAAAAGGTGTTCTGCAGCACGAAGCGCTTGATGCGGTTCTTGAAGCCTTCGATATTTTTGGACATCCGCCGGCCGACCATACCCCGTTCCAGCACCCGGACCACGAAGCGCTTCAGACGGTTGTACCCGCTGCTTGCCCGAAGGCGGGACAGGCTCCGGCTCATGGCGCCTACGTTCCGGGAGATGGACATTTCGTTGTCGTTGAGCACCACCACCAGGGGCAGTTTGCTGTCACCCCCATCGTCCAGCGCTTCGTAGGCAAGGCCGCCGGTCAGAGCGCCGTCGCCGATGACGGCTGCCACGTGGCCGGGCTCGTGCAGGAGCTGCTTGGCCCGCACCATGCCCAGAGCCGCCGAAATGGAGGTGCTGGCGTGGCCGGTGTTGAAGGCGTCGTAGGGGCTCTCCTCCCGCTTGGGGAAGCCGGAAATGCCCCCCTCCTGGCGCAGGGAAGCGAAGGCGTCCCGCCGCCCGGTCAGGATCTTATGGGCATAGGCCTGATGGCCCACGTCGAACAGGAGCCGATCGCCTTCGCCGGTGTACACTCGATGCAGGGCTATGATCAGGTCCACCGCGCCTAAGCTGGCGGCCAAATGCCCGCCGTTTTTCGAGACGCAGTCCACCATATAGCCCCGTATCTCCTCCGCTAAAGCGGGGAGCTTCTCTTCCGGCAGGGCCTGCAGATCCTTGGGGCCATTCAATTGTCGTAAGATCGGATACTCCTTCATGCTGTCCTGACGGCGATCCGGTTGACTAAATCGCAGAGATACGCCGCCGCTTCTCCGCTGTACCCGTTCAATAGCTCACGGATATACGACGCCAGGGCGTCGATCTCCCGCTTCGTCTCGTCCACGCCGAGAAGGGTCACATAGGTGAGCTTCCCCTCCGCCGTGTCCTTTTCAACGTCCAAAAGGTCGTCGGTCATCTGAAACAGCAGGCCCAGCTTGTCCGCAAAGGTGCGGATCTTCTCCGCCTCCGCTTCACTGCAGCCGCCCCGCCAGGCGCCGGAAAGACAGGCCGCCCGAAAGAGGGCCCCGGTCTTCAGATCATGGATGCTCTGAAGGGACGTAAGATCCCGGGCGCTGACGTTCAGATCCAAACTCTGCCCTGCCGCCATATCCAGAGCGCCCTGGAAGACGGCTTTCTTCGCTTCCTCCTGGCCCGGCACGTCGCAGAGAAGGCGCATGGCCATGGTCAGAAGCCCGTCCCCGGCCAGGATGGCGTTTCCTTCGCCGAAGGCTTTATGGTTGCTTGGCTTGCCCCGGCGCATATCGTCGTCGTCCATGGCGGGCAGATCGTCATGGATGAGGGAATAGGCGTGGATCATCTCCAGCGCCGCCGCGAAGGGCAGGGCGTCCTCCGCCCTCCCGCCCACCAGCTCGCAGCAGGCCAAGCACAGGCAGGCCCGGATGCGCTTGCCGCCGGACAGGAGGCTGTAGCGCATGGAGCGAAGGAACAGGGGCGGCAGATCGAAGGCGTCGCTGTACCGGTCCAGGGCTTCTTCGATGAGAGGCAGATAGTCCTTCATTGGTCGGCTCCCGGAGTCTTCAGCCGCTTTTCGAAGGCCGCCAGCTCCTTGGCACAGCTCTCGTACAGAGCCATACCCCGCTCATGGAGGGCCACCATCTCTTCAAGAGGCACGCTGCCGCTTTCCAGTTTGCCGATCAGCTCCTCCAGCTCCCCCATCTTTTCTTCAAAAGTCTTCTCACTCTTTTTCATACATATCCTTTCCCGTCACGTCGGCTTGAACACGACCGTCCCGGAATCGTAGGGTCAAGCCGTCGCCAACGGTCGTATCCTCCGCACGGCGAACCAGGCCGCCCTTTCTATCATACACCAGCGTGAAACCACGATCCAACGCTCCCAGGGGGTCCGCCGCTTTAATCCGCACCTGCGCGGCGGTCAGCCTGTCCCGCTGCCGTTGCATAAATCGCTCCGTTTCATCCGCCAAAGCGTCCCTGGCCAGGTCCAGCCGCTGCTGTGCCTGCAAAAGGCGCTGTTCACTCAGCAGCGCGCCCCGCCGGTGAACGAGCAGCTCCAGCCGGTCCTTCTTGCGCTCCACACCGTGAAGCAGCGCGGACCGAAGCCTATCCCGGCTTTGATATAGGCTGTCCTGAAGCTTGGCGAGCTCCGGCACCGCCAGCTCCGCCGCCGCAGAGGGCGTGGGGGCGCGCAGGTCCGCCGCAAAATCCGTCAGGGAAAAATCTATCTCGTGGCCCACGGCGGAGATTACCGGCAGGGTGCACTCGTGCACCGCCGCCACCACGATCTCCTCGTTGAAGGCCCAAAGATCCTCCAAAGAGCCGCCGCCCCGGCCCACGATCAGCACGTCGCAGCGCTGCTCCTCGTCCGCCTTGCGGATGGCTGCCGCGATCTCCCCGGCCGCCTTCTCCCCCTGGACCGCCACCGGATAGAGGACGATGGGCATATTGGGGAACCGGCGGGAGATGACGTTGCGGATGTCCTCGATGGCCGCGCCGGTGCCGGAGGTCACCACCCCCACCGCCCGGGGCAGAAAGGGAATGGGCTTTTTCAAACTTTCATCGAACCAGCCCCGCCCCTTCAGTTCCTCCCGCAGGGCTAAAAACTTCTGATACAGCGCTCCGTCCCCGGTCTTTTCCATGCGCTCGGCATAGACCTGGAAGGAGCCGTCCCTCCCGAAGAGGCCCGCCCGTCCCTCGATGCGGACGGACATGCCGTCCTTGGGGAAGAAGCTGAGCCGCAGGGCGTTGGGCCGGAACATGACGCAGCGCACGGAAGCGTTGTCATCCTTCAATGTGAAATACAGGTGTCCAGAGGTATGGCGCTTGAAGGCGCTGATCTCCCCCGTCACCGTGAGCTCGCCCATATAGGGATCCCGGGAGAGCATCAAATCCACGTATTCGTTCAATTCGGAAACGGTGAAGACCGGTTTCAGCTCCGTCATACAGCCGCCTCCCGGTCATACCCCAGAGCCGCCACGCCCACAGCGTTGTCGCTGCTGAAGCGGCTTTCGCCGAAGAAAACAGACAATGCGCACCGCTCGCGCAGCAGTTCCCTGAGCAGCAGGCTGGAGGCCACCCCGCCGCACAGGAGCACGGGCCGTTCTCCCCGCTGCCGCGCCGCGTTGGTTAAAAGCTTGGTGAGGGTCCTGGCAAGCAGGTCGTAGATCCCATAGGCCACCTCCGCCGCCGTTCGCCCCTCACGCAGCGCCCGCTGCGCCGCCGTTTCCGCTCCCGACAGAGAGCAGGTCAAGTCGCGCACGGAAGCCGGGATGCGCAGATCCTTGGATATTGCCTGACGGGCCAGAGCTTCCAGTTCCTTGCCCGCCGGGAAGCCGCAGCCCAGCAACACCCCCACCCGGTCCACCAGCTGGCCCGCGTGCAGATCCTCGGAGCAGCCCAACGGTTCGATGGCGAAAGCCCCCGGTCCCTTCGCCTCCACAGCCAGCAGGTCCGTGGTCCCCCCGGACAGATGGACGGCGTAGAAGGGCGCGGCCATAAGGTCTTCGTTCCCGATCAAAGCGGCGCGGATATGGCCGCTCTGATGGTCCAAAGGCAGCAGCGGCACCTGCAGAGACGCCGCCAGCGCTCTGGCTACGCCCATGCCGGTGAGGAACACGGGCATGTAGGAATCCTCCCGCGCCACGGGAGACCGGCTGCAGGCCACAGCGGCGATATCCTCCGGCAGCACGGCAGAAAAAGCAGCCTCCACCAGGGGCGGCAGCTGCCGGGTATGCAAAAAAACGCCCTCGGACTGCCTCAACCCCCTGTCGCCCTTCTGAACGGGAAGGATGGTCCTCCCGTCGTACAGGACGCCGGATCGGCCGAAGCAGGCGACCGAGGTCGTATAGCAGCTGGTATCGATGCCCAGCACCGCCCCCTTCATTCGCTGCGGAGCTCCCGGGCGGCGCTGCCCAAAATGCCGTTGATAAAGCCGGAGGACTTGTCCTCGGCATACTTTTTGGCCAGCTCCACCGCCTCGTTGATGGTGGCGCCCACAGGGATCTCGGGCATGTGCATGAGCTCATACACGGCCATGCGCAGGATGGTCAGGTCCACCTTGCCGAGGCGATTCAGCGCCCAGCCCTGAGCATATTTGCCGATGACGGCGTCCAGCTCCTCCTGACGGTCCGTGACGCCGGCCACCAGGTTCTCCAAAAAGGTTTTGTCGCTGCCGGAAAGGGTATCCGCCAGTTCCGACTGTTCCAAAACCTCGTCCATGGTCTCGCCGCCGCCTAAAGAAGCGGCATAGAGCATCTTCATCGCGATCTCTCGCGCCAGGGATCGATCCATACTAATCCTTACCTTTTTTGAAATATGCCGGCGAAGAAATCCTTCACCGCCGCCCAACCGCCTTTATCCAGCAGGGTGCCGATCAGCACGCCCACGGCGATCAGGGCCGCCAGCAGGAGGGTCCGCCAAAAGCCGATGCAGAGGAAGAGGATCCCCAGCACCAGGGCGGCAATCACCATAATAGAGAGCCATTTGTGCTCACTGTAAAACGTTTTGATCCAATCTTTCATAGCCTGTCTTTTATTTCACACGGCTGGGAAGCTGTTCCACGGGGGCGGGTTTATTCTCCTTTGCCTCCGAAGCGGCTTCCACCAGAATGCCCACCTTCCCGATGCGGATGCCGGTCATCTCAAAGATGCGGTTCTTCAACCTTTCCTGCAGCATGGCCGCCAGCGGCGCCACGGCCACGCCGGGATTCAACGCCATATCCAGCTCCAGATCCACGCCGCTGCCGTTGTTCTTCACCGTGCTCTTGCAGGAACGGACGCCGTCGCAGTCCTGGGCGATCCTCTTGGCCATATCGCCGATCACGTTGAGATTCACGTAGGCGCTGCCGTTCTCCCCCTCGTTGACCAGGGCGGCTTCCCCGCGCTTGCGGAGCGCGTGGCGCAGATGGAGCCCCACCGCCGCCAGGATGCTGATCAGGGCCATCATGCCCACGATCACCCGCACCGCACCGACCTGCAGCCAGGCAAGGGACGGGAACAGAACGAGGACGATCAGCAGCAGGCCCAGCAACACGGCGAGTACAGAGAGCACCCAAAGGAGCAATCGGTCCAACAGCTTCATAGTTTTCTCTCCTTCATACCGGCAAGAGCCCGCGCCGCGGCGGGCTCCGGCCAGGATAGTCTCAACACTTTACTTCACGCGGGGCGCGGGCGCTTCGGGCTCCTCAGCCACGGGCTCGGGCTCGGGCGCAGGCGCGGGCTCTTCCTTCTTCTCCGGCTCAAAGTAGATGCCGTTCACGTTGACGTTGACCTCCACCACCTTAAGGCCGGTCATGGTCTCGATGGCGTTCTTGATCTCCTGCTGCACCTTCTGGGCAACTGCCTGAATGCGATATCCGTACTTGACCACGATGGTGATGTCGCAGGCGCACTCCTCAGTGCCGACCTCGACCTTCACGCCCTTGGTATAGTTCTTCTTGCCCAGCTTCTCAGAGAGGCCTTCCATGGTGGTGCCGATCATGGCATGGACGCCTTCCACCTCGCTGGCCGCCAGGAAAGCGATGGTGGCCACCACGTCCTCGGCAAATACGATCTTACCGCCCTGGATGTTCTCAATGTTGGTATCGACTTCGTTCATTGTGTTGACCTCCTTGTGGTTTTTGGACACTTTGATACGGCTATAGTATACCAACTTCTGACGAAAAAGGCAACCCGTTATTGTGCGGTTGACACCTTGATATTTTCCGCTGTCTCGCCGGTTTGCCTGAGGACGATGTCCAGGATCTGGGCCACCTGCTCGTCGGTGAGGGCGTCGGCGTCCACGATCACGTTGACGGACCCGTTGTGCATGGACACGATGACCTCCTCAAAGCCCTTGGCCCGGATCAGATTCTCCGTGTTCAGCTCCGACTCCATGCAGTCCACCAGGGTCATCTTCTGCTTTTGGGCCTCGGACAGGGTGGCTTCGTCGCCGCCCTGGGCCACGATGGCGTCGAGATACGCCAGCTCCTGGGTCCTCACGCTGTCCCGTTCGCTGCGGTACATGTCGAAGAAGCTCCCCTGTGCCCCCGGTGCAGACACGCTGACCGCCGTGGTGGCGGCATCGGCCATTTTTTCCTCGCTGCGGTTCATGATGACGTTGGCAGCCACGGCAGCAAGCAGCAGCAGGCACACGGCGAGGAGCGTCATGGTGCGCCGATTCAGCAGTTTTCTCATGTTTTGGATGGATGGTTTCATGTTTTTCCTCCTTATCGAGTATTGTCAGATCTGGGGATATGGGTTCCTTGGTCTATCCTATGAGGGATAGTTCATTTCAAACACTTCGATGCAGGAAAGGGACACGCCCGTCACAGCCTGCACCGCCCGCTGGAGGCTCAGCCGCACAGACGGGTCCGCCGCACCCTCCGCCACCACGATGACGCCCCGGATCTCCGGCTCCCGCTCCACCAGGATGATGGGGCTTTGGCCGCCGTCGGTGGTCACGGTGGCGGGCTGCCTCATCTCCCGGGACTGTTCCGACCGGGTGGCGGTGGTGCCGCCGGAGGTCTCTGACACGCTCTCGTCCAGGGTGCTGACGGTGGCGGCCACCCGCTCGCCGGCGGTGGCGTAGGTGATGAGGACCCGGACCTTGCCCGCGCCGCGCACCGTGCAGAGGATATCCTCCAGCCGGGCTTCCAGCGTGGTTTCCGGCGATGCCGGCCCGTCCCGTGGCGCGCCCTGAAACCAGCCCTCGCCCAGGCCGTAGAAGAGGCCCGCCAGCAGGAGCAGCGCCCCGTACACAGCCCAGGAACAGTATTTCCAGCCGCGCAGCCGGTCCAGGACTGCTTTGATCCGCGTCCCGTTCATTCATCCTCCCTTCAGCGCCAGCCAAAAGAGGCGCATGGCTTCCAACAGACAGCAAACCGATACGGCCCGCTTTCCCGCCGCCCCCACCGTCCCCGAAGGGAAAAGCAGCAACAGCAGGCCGGTGACCGCCCCGCACAGGCACAGGTCCAGCATGCCTTCGCTCATAGGCCCCCGAAGCAACCCGCCGCACCGCCCACAGATACCCCCAGCATGGCGCCGGCGGCCAGGATCAGAGCGCCCAGGACAGTCAGCATCTCTCCCAGGGCTGAGAGCATGGTTGCCATCTCCCGCTGCTCAAGAGGCAAGAGCAGCGATGACGCTGCTCGAAGGCCAAACCCCTGCAGCAGCAGCGCCAGGGCAGGGCCTGCCGCCTGCCAGAGGATCAGCAGCATCCCGGTCCGTCCCAACGCTCCCTTCACCAGGCTCAGGCAGACCGCGGTGGCGCCCAAAGAATCCGATACCAGGGACCCCACCAGCGGCAGGCTCCCTGCCGCCATCCGGCCCGTGCGCAGCAGCAGGGTATCCATGCCCGCCGCGCCGACGCCCATGAGAGCCGCCAATATGGAATAACCTGCCGAGATGATCCGCACGCCCCAGCGGGAAACGGTGAACAGCAGTTTTGAAAACGACGTGAGCACACCGTCCCCCGTCAGGTCCGCCGCCCGCAGGACGCCCGCCGACAGGGCCAGCGGCGCGAGCCCTCCTTCCACCCAGCGAAGGCAGATGCCGACCAGCAGCTCCCCCAGCGTCCCCATAAGGGCAGCCCCCTGGGGACTTCCCAGCAGCAGGAGCGCTCCGGTCATCAGCGGTACGGTCACCTCCGCCAGGGCGAGGATGCCTCGAAGGCACGTCAGGCCCCGCTGGATCAACGGCAGCAATCGAGTCAGCAGCAGGGCCGCCAGTCCCACGGACAGCACCCGGCGGGCGGGTACGCTTGGAGCGTCCAGAAGCGTTTCAAAGAGGGCCGCCAGCACTCCGGTGACCAAAGCCAGGAGCAACAGCGATGCCGCGCCGGTGAGGCCGGCCCGCCCCCTTGCCTTCAACCAGGCGATCAGCTGTGCCGGATCATCCTCCCCCTCCGCAAAAGCCCGCACCAGTTCGGAGGGCCGCTGCCACGGTTCCGTTTCCTCCAAGCGGGAGAAGAAATCGTCCCAGGCGGAGAGATCTATCGCGTCAAGAAAGTCGCTTGTCTCCGTAGGGGGCAGCGTGGCCGCGGGCCCTTCCGCAGACGAAAACAGCAGCAGACCGCAAACCAGGAGGACGGTCATGGCCCGATCTCAGCAAGGACGGTCTCGGCCGAGCGAAGCACCTCGCGGACCGCCGGCAGCATGGCGCATAGGATCATGACCCTGCCGCACAGCTCCACCTTCAGGGCGATGTTCCCCTGACCGCCGTCCCGGCAGATACGGCTCCCCGCCTCCGTAAGGCAGGCGAGTCCCAGGATGCGGACCACGCGGCTCAGATATTCGGAGGAAAGCTTCCCGCGGCCGGCCATCTCCCGCAGAGAGATCTCCAGTTCCTCACTTTCGCCCAGAAGCATCACCAACAGCAGGACGCCTGTGGCGATGCCCGTCAGCAGGCCGTAGCCGCCGTTGTGCCGGGCCAGGGTCACCGCCAGGAGCGTGCCCACGATCCCCACGCCCAGAACGCGCATCAGCTCCATTCATTACCTCCTTCAATACAGGGAAAATACCCGCCGGATGGTCTCCATAAGGGAATTGACCGTCTCCAGCACCAGGAGCGTGCCGATGGCCAGACCCACCACCGCCACCAGGGCCGCCAGCTCCTCCCGACCGCTCTGCTTCAGCAGGGTCATGATCACGGACACCAGCAGCCCCAGGCCCGCGATCTTGATGAGGATCTCGATCTGCATATCACAGGACCAGCAGCAGAGCCGCCACGCCGGTGAGATACCCCACGGAGCGATAGATCTGCCCCTTGCCCGCAAGCTCCGCTTTCGCCTGTTCCCTGTTCCGGCTGAGCAGGGCCAGCAGGGCGTCCCGTTCCGTCCGCAGGTCTGCGGAAGACCGGCTCTCCGCCCGGGCATAGGCTTTAAGGCCGTCCCGTTCCTCCGCCGTCAGCAGCGGCGCGGATACTTCCTTGCCGCATGCCAGCTGCAGAAGCAGCTCCCGTTCCGGGGAGGGCGGGCAGCTCAGCGCGCTCTCCCGAAAGGACACGAGGGCGGCGAGCTGCTTTTCGCCGATCTCGCGGACCAGCTCATGGAGTCTGCGCAGCGTCTGTTCCCGATGGGATAGCCGCCGGCTCTTACCCTCCCCCGCCAGCGCGCACAGGAGAAACAGCGCGATCCCCGCCAACAGTTTCACAGCAGCTTTCCCTCCCCGTCTCGAATCTCCTTGACCTGACCGCAGCCCGTGAGGCGCACATACCTTTGGAAGGTCCCTTCTTCAAAGAGCCGCCGCATCCCCTCCCGGCGCAGCAGTTCCTCGAACGTGCCCCCGTGGGCCGTGCAGAGCACGTCCACGCCCCGGCTCCTGGCCTCCAGCACCGCCGCCACGTCCGAGACCAGGTTCAGCTCGTCCGCCGCCAGGACCTGCGGACCCATGGTGGACAGCAGCCGGAGCAGTCCCTCCCCTTTGCCGACGCCGGAGAGCACGTCCGTCCGATCCCCCAGATCGAAGCTGTCGCCTCCTTCCCCGCCGATCTCGTATCGCTCGTCCACCACGCCCACCCGATGGGGCGCTGCCCCGCCAAGGCCGTCGGACAGGAGGCGGATGATGTCCCTGAGGAGGGTGGTCTTGCCGCAGCCTGGGGCCGAAAAGAGGAGTGTGGAGCGGATGCGCCCCTCCTGCAGCAGATCCGGCAGCACCTTCTCCCCGCAGCCCACCACGGGGCGGAGAATGCGGATGCAGAAGCCCGTCACTGCAGCGGGTACGCCGGTCTCGGCAGAAATCCGTCCGGCGATGCCCACCCGGCCACCCGGCTGCAGGGTGATGAACCCCTGCCGGATCTCCTTTTCCCAGGCGTACCGGGCATGGTTGCAGAAGGCGGAAAGAAGCCCCTCCTGTTCCCCTTCCCGCAGCATGGGCCGCCCGTTGGGAGCGTAGAGCAGACGGCTCCCGGCTGAGGTGACCACCTCCATGGGCCTGCCCAGTCTAAGCCGTATCTCCGTGACACCGGAGATATCCAGCGGCGCCAGGGCCCGGCGCATATCCTCCGTCAGCAGGGGCAGCAGCCAGGTTTTCCAGTTCATTCCTTCGTCCATGGTCCACTGTATGTGACGGCCGTGATGCATATGTGTATACAACAAAAAAAGCGGCCCGCGCCGGCGAACCGCTGAACAATATGTGGATTTATAAAAGGGTTCTGAACGCCAGACCGGAGGTCCTGTCGAACCAGGGCGCCGCTCCCCGGCGGAAGCCTTCAAAGACGCGGCGGCAGGTCTCCCGATCCTCCGTAGTGAAGTACAGCGTCAGGAAATCGAAGGGCGGCAGGGCCTTGTCCCCCAGGTACAGGGGCACGGAGTTCAAGAGAGTGGTGTACCGGCGGTCGTGGCAGACCATGGGGAACACGACGCCCTTGCGGTCCACCAGCTCCGGCCGGCCTTCGCAGGTGCCGCAGCCCTTCTCTCCCCGGGCCGGGCAGGCGCGGAACTGCATGATGGGGAACCGTCCGTAGGCAAGAATCCCCCGGGGCTTCTTCCCCCCCAGCTTCGCGCCCATCTTCACAGGCAGCTCGAAGGACAGCGTGGTGTCCGCAAGACCTATGGCCTCGTATTTTTCCAGGGACAGAGTATTGGCCACGTTCAGGGTGGGGCCGCCGTGGACGACGAGCCCGGCCCGCTGAGCGATAAAGAGCTCACAAACATTCCCCGCCACTGCATCCGTGAGCCCCTTCTCCTTCAAAGCGATCAATCTTTCCGTGATTGCCTGTTCCTCCAGGGGCCATATGAGCTGAGGGAGCTCCGCCCACAGGGGGACGGCTTCCTGCAGCAACTCCGGGCGACGTTCGATCTCCTCCATGGGTAATATGACCGCCTCCGCTTCCGGGGGGAAGAACGCCTGGTCCGCTTTCTCGAACCGCAGGCGGAGCGCCTGCTTCTGCGGCGCGTATGGATCTGTCGTCGGCAGCGCCATGGGCTGCAGGGCGTAGCCGTTGCCCCGGCTGCGCTGATCCAGCAACCGATCCAGCGTCTCCCGTCTGAGGCCGTTCACCACGGACCCGGGCACGGGCAGATCGTCCGGCAGTTCCACCTGGCAGCTGCGCACGATGAAGGGCGTGCCGCCGGTCTTGCTTACATTCCGCCGGGCGATGTCCTCGGTCAGCGGGGCCATATCCTCCCGCCGGATGGGAACGGAGCTTTCGGCGATGTTTCCGGCTTCGTCCTTTGCGGTCAAAGAAAGGGTGTCCCCCGTGGCGGTCAAGGTCATGTCCACCGGCACGCCGGGGAACTCCCGCCGATACAAATCAGCCAGCTTGCCGAAGACGGTTTTGGAGGCCGCGGCGTCCTCCGCCGTGCGTACGCCGAACATACGCACGTTCCGCTTGCCGGTGAGATACCCGTCGGTGAAGCCGCTGCGGGAAAACACCGCCTGGAGCGTGGCCATGTCCGGCTGCCGTCCCGCCAGAGCGTCCCGAACAGCGGTGACGGCGGCGGCCACGTACTCCGGCCGCTTCATGCGCCCCTCGATCTTCACGGAGCAGACCCCCGCCGCCTCCAGGTCCCGGACCCGGGTGATGAAGCTCATATCCTTCAGGGACAACGCGTAGGGCCGTCCGTTGCAGGAAGCGTTGAGACGGCAGGGCTGGGCGCACAGGCCCCGGTTGCCGCTTCTTTCCCCCATCATGGCGGAATAGTAGCACATGCCGGACACGCTCATGCACAGGGCTCCGTGGACGAACACCTCCAGCTCCGCCCTGGTCTCGCTGCGGATCTTTCGAATCTCCTCCAGTGTCAACTCCCGGGCGAGGACCACCCTCGAAAAGCCCATATCCTCCAGGGCTTTCACCCCGGCGGCGTTGTGAACGGACATCTGGGTGGAGCCCACCAGAGGAAGATCGGGGCAGATGGTTTTAAGCACCCGGACCACGGCCAAATCCTGGACGATTACCCCATCGGGCCCAGCCTCCGCCACCTCCCGGGCGGCGGTCAAAAAGGCGGGCAGCTCCTCGTCCCGAATGAGGGTGTTGAGGGTCACGTATACCTTCACCCCTCGGCCGTGGCAGTAGTTCACCGCCTCCGTGAGGCTGTTGTCCTTGAAGTTGTCCGCATTGCGCCGGGCGTTGAAAGCGCCGGTGCCCAGATACACGGCGTCGGCGCCGCTTCGCACGGCGGCGATGAGGCTTTGCTCGTTTCCGGCGGGAGCCAATATCTCCATGGCAGGTCCTCCCCTTCGTTTGTCTCTATTATAGCGAGCCAAATCCCTCCTTGCAATCGCTCTTTTGTGCGGGTATACTATAAGAAAACCGGTAAAGAGGCATATAAAAATGGAAGTCAGAAAGTTCAAAAAGCGGTGGGGCGATCGAAAGGACGGCCGGCGGGTGCGGAGCCTTACGGCCATGTCCATGGTCTCCCCCTATATCATGGTGACCCGGAACACAGCCACCAACTTCTTTAAAGATACGGTGGAGATCACGGAGATCGAAAAGTACATCCGGCAGAAGCGGAAGGAAGGTCTGAAAAACTTCGGCATCATGCACGTGATCATCGCCGCCTACGTGCGGGCGGTCTCCCAGCGGCCCGCCGTCAACCGGTTCATCGCGGGGCAAAAGATCTACGCGCGGGACGAGTATATCGAGATGTCCCTGGTGGTCAAAAAGGAGATGTCCGCCGAATCCCCCGACACCTGCATCAAGCCCATTCTGGACGCCCACGACACGGCGGCGGAGATCTACCAAAAGATCAACGCCATCATCGAAAAGAACAAAGCGGTCGCCGATCTGGACAGCAACTTCGACAACACGGCCAAGCTCTTCTCCTTCATCCCCGGCGTGCTGCTCAAGTTCGCCGTGTGGTTCCTGAAGCTTTTGGACTACTTCGATCTGTTGCCTCGGAAACTGACCCTGGTCAGCCCCTTCCACGCCTCCTTCTTCATCACGTCCATGGGCTCCCTGGGCATCCCGCCCATCTATCACCACCTGTACGATTTCGGGAACATCCCCGTGTTCCTGGCCTTCGGGTCCAAGTATCGGAAGAACGAGGTGAACGCCGACGGCACCGTGTCGGAGAAGAAATACATCGACTTCACCGCCGTGACAGACGAGCGTATCTGCGACGGTTTCTACTATGCCTCCGCCTTCAAGCTCATGCGCTCGTACTTCAGGAATCCCTCCGTGCTGGACGAGCCCGTGCTGGGCCCCGTGCGGGACGTGGACTAAAGCCCCATGGCCGCCGACAAGCGCAGGAAGCGTTTCTCCACCTATATCCTGCCCATTCTGTTCTGCGGACTGCTCATCGCCCTGGCTGTGATCACGAATCGGCAAACGGAGCAACCCGTCAAAGCGGTGCTGCAGGAGGGCGAACCCCTGACTTTGACGGAGCAGGCCGTCGAAAACTATCTCTACGCCGCCGGATTCATCCAGCAGGGGGAAACGATCCTGGACGGCAGCGGGAAAGAGGTCGGCTCCCTGACCCTGAGCCGAAACGATGAGGACGACATCGAATCCATGGCCCTCTCCTTTCCCCTGTCCGCCTACATTCCCGTGGAGGACGACGAGGGCATGGACGGGCTGAAGGCGGCCCACGACGCGGACGCACAGCAGGGGCAGGCGATGTTCCTGGCCCTGTTCGACGCTATCGCCGCCACGGACAAGCGGGTGGCCACCCGGCGGGACAGCGCCGCCGAGAAGCTTCAGACCGCCATGGACACCGGCAAAGCTTCTGTCCAGGCTGCCAACAGCTGGCGGTTCAGCTTCTCCCTGGCGCCCGGAACCTTCGAAGGCACGGTCACCGTTTTGCTCGAAAAGGTGAAATGATCGTCTGCATGAGGCGGCGGGCGTTTGTCCAAACGCATCTTGCAAAATGAATACGGGCATGGTAGTATACAGTCTGTCATTAGGTCGAGAGGGGTAAGAAACATTGGAAAAGCTGAAAAAAACGGGTTGCATACAGGAATGGGGCAAGGACATTTTGGCAGACGTGCTGGGGGCGCTGCTCTACGGTGCCGGCGTGTACGTGTTCGCCGTGAACGCCAACTTCGCCCCGGGCGGAATCACCGGTCTCGCCATTTTGGTGAACCACTTCTTCCCCTTCCTGCCTATCGGCACGCTGACCGTAATCATCAACATTCCGGTCATCTTGCTGTGCTATGCGTATCTGGGCAAAAAATATTTGGTGAAGTCCCTCATCTCCATGGGCGTCATCGCTTTCGTGCTGGACGTGATCTATCCCCATGTGCCCGCCTACACCGGGGACCCGCTGCTGGCGGCCCTGTTCGCGGGTCTCATCTCCGGCGTGGGCCTGGCCCTCATCTACGCCCGGGGTTACTGCACCGGCGGGTCCGACTTCGTCATTATGGCCATCCGCAAAAAGTTCCCCCATCTGTCCGTGGGCTCCATCACCCTGATCATCGACGGCGCCATCATTTTGGCGGGCGGATTCGTGTTCGGCCGGGTGGACGCGGTGCTGCAGGGCATCGTCATGACCGCAGCCAGCACGGTGATGATCGACAAGATCCTCTACGGCACCGGCTCCGGAAAGCGCATCACCATCATCACCGACAAGGGTCAGGAGGTGGCGGATGCCATCGGCAAGCAGATCGGCCGGGGCGTGACCATGATGAACGTCGTGGGCGCTTACTCCGGCCTTCCCCACACCCTGCTTCTCTGCGCCTGCTCCAACTCCGAGGGGTACCGGGTGAAGAAGCTGGTCTACTCCATCGACGAAAAGGCCCTCATCATGATCTCCCCCAACGACGAAGTCTTCGGCGAAGGGTTCAAGAGCCCCGAGGATTGAGCTTGACGGTCAAGGTATCAGCGGATAAGATAAAGGCAGAACGGCAAAGGAGGACGAAGCCATGGCCCACAGCGAAGCTTTTTACAAGAAACCCGAGGAGTGCCATTACTCCTTCTTCCAGCACAAGGAGTGCGAGTTCTTCCCCTGCCACAAGACGGACCACCCGGAGGACTTCAACTGCCTGTTCTGCTACTGCCCCCTGTACGCTTTGGGGGAGAAGTGCAAGGGCAACTACCGCTACACGGAGAACGGCGTGAAGGACTGCTCCCAATGCCTGGTTCCTCACAACCGCAAGAGCTACAGCTATATCATCTCCCGCTATCCGGAGCTGATGGAGCTGGCCAAACGAAGGGAAGAAGCCCATGAATGAGACCATCCGCCTGCTGAACGAGCGCAAGTCCGTCCGGGTCTATGAGCCGGGTCCCCTGTCCCCTGAGGTGAAGGATGCCATTCTCAACGCAGCCATTCAGGCGCCCACGGCCGGCAACATGACCCTGTACACCATTCTGGACATAACGGATCAGGCGCTGAAGGATCGGCTGAGCGTCACCTGCGACCACCAGCCGTTCATCGCCACGGCGCCCCTGGTGCTGATCTTCTGCGCGGACTACCACCGCTGGTTCACCCTGTTCGAGCAGGATGAGCCCGCCACCCGGCGCCCCGGCGAAGGGGATCTGCTTCTCGCCATGTCGGATGCCCTCATCGCCGCCCAGAACGCGGTGACCGCCGCGGAAGCCCTGGGCATAGGTTCCTGCTATATCGGGGATATATTGGAAAACTACGAGATCCACAGGGAGCTGCTGCACCTCCCGGCCTACGTGCTGCCCGTATGCATGGTGGTCTTCGGGCCGCCCACGGAGGGGCAGAAGACCAGGCAAAAGCCGCCTCGATTCAAGATTCAGGACGTGGTGTGCGAAAACGGGTATGAGGAGCGGGACTTTGCCGCCATGCTGCGGGAACGGCAGGGCAGGAGCCCCGAGGAGTTTGCCAAATGGATAACCGGCTTTCGCAAGTTCAAGTGGGACTCGGATTTCTCCCGGGAGATGACCCGTTCCGTCCAGGCGATGCTGCTGAGCTGGCGGCAGGGAAAATGACGGACGAGTTTTTGAAAAAAACTCTTGCATTCTAAAATGTAATAGTGTATTATACCCAACGGACCTTGCAGAGATGGCTGAGCTGGTCTAAGGCGCACGACTGGAAATCGTGTATACTAGGAATAGTATCGAGGGTTCGAATCCCTCTCTCTGCGCCAACAAAATAGCACCCCTTGTGGGTGCTTTTTTGTTGGCAAAAAGCAGAGAGAGGGATTCGATGGGCGGGTCTTAGCAAAGGCCACAGTGCGGCCTTTGCCCCCGCCCTGCCCGAGGCCGCAGCCGAGAAGAATCCCTCTCTCTGCGCCATTAAAGAAACCTCTTTTGTCTACTTGGCAAAAGAGGTTTCTTTGGTTGGCAGAAAATGGTATAATTATCTTTATCAAACGAAAGAAACGGAGGTAGACCATGATACTTTTTCTTACAGGCAATACTTTCACAGACCGGCCGGGGTGCGACGACAAATCTGAAATGATCCCCGACAACCGTTTGATCGACGAAATGCGTAGTGTTTTTCCCGCTCCATGCCGTGCGATTTACTTCAGCGACACTCCCGACGACTTTGAGTTTAACGATTATATTACCGACGATACCAGAGATGGCTTTGAGTATTCGGGATTTCAATTTGAGAGCTTTATCTGTGTGGACGGCAGGAACGCTTCTCAGGCAGAGGAGTTGATCCGGCAGGCGAATTTCATCATTCTCGGTGGTGGGCACACGCCGTCGCAGAATTGTTTTTTCAAAGGTT
>CAMHDC010000007.1 GCA_946183765.1 uncultured Clostridia bacterium
ACAAAAGGTATAACACACTAGACCTTGCGAGCAAGATCGTGTGCCAAAGGCAGGCTTTCCCAGCCCTCCTTTGGAAACCTCCCCCCGGATACCGGCAACCGCATTTCCTCGCGTGAGATCGAAATGCTTTTTGCCGGTATTCATTTTCCTCCGTGTATTACAAAAATGCAAAACCGATTTTTGTGACAAGGGTGGAAAATGAATAAAGCGGATCAGAACTGCACAGCAGGAAGTTTTAATCTGACCCGCTTGGGTTGCGCATATGCGGTTCCTTGCATTCAGCCGCGAATATGGTATACTGCAGACAGATGAATTTCAAAGAGAAGCCCTTGCCTGGTGCTTCCGATTACAGAGGAGGAATACGGAATGAAACGCAGTGAGATCCTCGAACGCATGGGGATGCGTCTTCCCCTGCGCAAGCAGCTGCGCGTCATCGTGTCCAGCGATGTGCGCAATGAGGCGGACGACCAGTTTGCCGTAGCGCACCATCTGCTGACGCCGATGTTCGACGTGCGGGCCGTGGTGGCCGCCCACTATGAGAGCAAGGCCCCCGGCAGCCGCAGCACCATGGAAAAGAGCTACCAGGAGCTGCTCAAGCTCATGGAGGCCAGCGGCATGGACGACGTGCCGGCTCTGAGGGGCTGCGAGGCGCCGCTGACCGACACGCAGGACGCGCCGGAGAGCGAGGGCGTTGACTTTATCATTCAGGAGGCGCTGCGGGAGGACCCCCGCCCGCTGTACGTCGCCTGCCAGGGCGCGCTGACGGACGTGGCCGCGGCCATCAACCGCTGCCCGGCGATTGCGGAGCGGATGAACGTGGTCTGGATCGGCGGCGCCGCCTATCCCGAGGGCGGAGCGGAATTCAACCTGATGCAGGACGTGGCGGCAGCGCAGGTGGTCTTCGGCTCCAAGGTCGGCCTCTGGCAGCTGCCGGTGAATGTTTACGGCACGGCAGAGGTCACCATGGCGGAGCTGGCCTGGAAGGTGCGCCCCTGCGGCACCATGGGCCGCTACCTCTTTGACGAGATCGAGGATTACAACTACCACACCGACGAGCCGGACTCCCTGCGCAAGGGCGAGAACTGGAGTTTAGGCGACTCTCCGGCCATCGCCGCTCTGCTGGGCTGCGACTGGCGGCCCACCTACCACATGGTGAAGGCCCCCTTCATCCGGGACGACATGCGCTATGAGCCCAACCCGGAGGGCAAGGAGATCCGCCTCTACGACTATGCCGACATCCGGATGCTGCTGGAGGATTTCTTTGCCAAGCTTTCCCTTTGCTACCGCAACTACTGACCCCAAATAATCAAGCGGGGCTGTGACGCTTGTCACAGCCCCGCTTGATTTTTTACTCACTTTTCCAGAAAGCGGACGATGGCGTCCGCCGAAGCCTTCGCTCCTCCGAGAGAGCGCATATCCTCGCTGAACTCCCGGGCCGTCTCCCGGAAGGAGGGCTCCTCCAGCAGGCGCAGGATGGCAGCCCGCAGGGCATCGGCCGTGATGGCCTTCTTGTCAAGGAAGGCCAGACCAAGGCCCTTCTTCTCGATCTGCCCGGCGGTGATGGCCTGCTCGTCCATCTGGGGGATGGCGATCATGGGCACTCCGTAATAGATGGCCTCGCCGGTGCCGCCCATGCCGGCGTGGGTGATGAATACCGAGGCCTGGGACAAAATGTCCAGCTGCGGCACCATCTTGCCCAGCTCCACATTGGCGGGCACGTCATGGAGCGTCTCCGGGTCGATGGCGCCGAGGGCGGCAAAGACGTTGATGTCCAGATCCCGCACGGCGTCAAAGAGGATGGGATAGTACTCCGGCCAGTTGTTGAAGGCGGTGCCCAAAGAGGAATAGAGCAGGGGCTTGCCGTTCTCGGGGGCCTTCCAGGAGCCGAAGGCGCTGCGCTTGCCGATCTGCACCCCGGTAAAGATGAAGCTGTCGTCAAAGCTCTCGTAATTGGGGACCAGACGCTTCTGCATCATAACCAGGTTCAAATCGCCCTGACCGTCAAAGATCTCCTTCACGGTCATTTTGCGGCAGCCGTATTTCTGCACATAGCCCTCGGCGATCTGATCGGCGGCGATGCGCAGAGGGTGATCAGCGGGAACGCCGGAGAAGCCCTCCGCCACCGAGTAGCTGTCGTTGGATGGATAGCTGGTATAGAGCATGATGTTGGGGACCTTCAGCGCGTCGGCGGCCATGGTGCCGGCGATGCCCGCGAAGTCGTGGAGGATGGCGTCGGGCCGGTCCTCCCGCAGGACCTCCAGCACCGTGTCGATGTAGGCACCGGCCTCGTTGAGGAAGAGGAAGGGCACCACCGCGGCGACGCTGTCCTCCTCACCGCCCTCTTTGTTTTCATTCTGCGGTGCGTGGGAGGCCATCCAGGAGGGCACCGGGACGAACTTGGCCCCCGTGGGCTCCACGATCCGGCGGAAATCCTCCGTGGTGAAATAGGTCACACGGACGCCCCGCTTCACCAGCTCCGTGACGAAGGAGAGGGTGGGATTGACGTGTCCGAAGGCACCGAGAGAAACAACTGCAATATGCATGAGAATACCCCTTTCTTTCAGCAGGCAGAGGCTGCCTGCTCTTGGATTTCGATGGAGAGCTCCGCGGTTTCCCCGCTTTCCGCGGAAAGGGCAACACGGATCGGGCCGGGGCCGGTCTTTTTCAGGATCAGCTGGGCGCGGCCCTTCCAGGTTTTGCATTTGCCCTCGTTGTAATTGAGCAGGGGCTTGGGATCCCCGCTGCCGAAGCCCAGCAGCTGCGCCCCCTCCACCTGCGCGGTGAGCAGCTCGTCCGCGCTGATGACGGTCCTGCCCTCCCCGTCGGTGATCGAGGCCGTGAGGAAGACAAGCTCCTCCCCTTCGTAATCCTTTTCCAGGCGCAGCACCCGCTCCAGTCCGGGCGTGTGCAGCGCGAAGCGCCCCAGTTCCAGGCCGTCCCGGTAGGCCACAGCCTCCAGGCTGCCCGGCTCATAGACCGTGTCGAAAAGGGCGCGGCAGAGTTCCAGGGGGCGGCGGCCCAGACTTTTCCCGTTCACCAGCAGCTCGGCCTCATCGCCGGGAGCGTAGACCTCCACCACCGCGCTCTTTCCCTCGCAGCCGGGCCAGTCCCAGGCGGCGTCCGCATCGGAGAGGACCCAGGCGGTCTTGATGAGCGTCTCGCCGTAGTGATAGGGGTTCTGAACCGTGATATAGGGCTCCTGTCTAAGGCCGAAGGCGATCTCCCGGTAGTAAGACAGGGGGCGGCGGATGCCGGTCAGATCCCGGTCGCCGCAGTAGGCCAGCTGGCAGGGGTACTGGGCGCCGAAGCAGCCCTCCCCGGGCCGGTAGGCGGGGATGCCGATCCCGGCCTCACCGATATAGTCCCAGCCGGTCCATGTGAAATCTCCGATCAAAGCTGGGAGCTTTTCCACCAGCTCCCAGTTGCGGGCGATCTCGGCCGGGTAGGTCTCGCTGCCCACCATGACCCGGTTGGGGTAGCGGTGGCTGTCCGGCTCATAGCGGGCGGTCATGTAGTTGTAGCCTGCCACGTCCAGGCTTGCGCAGGCCTTCTCCAGGCGTTCGCTGATGGCCCGATGGCAGACGATCTGATCCATCTTGCTGTCCATCATACTCATGAAGTCGTTGACGTTCCCCTCGATCTCCCCGGCCTCGCGCATATCCCGGGACAGGTCGGCCAGGATCTCGCCCATCCGGTCACCGGCGGCGAAGATGCCGTTGATGCCCGCGGTGGTATAGCGCCCCGGGTCCAGCTCTTTCAGCAGCCCCGCGATCTTCGCGCAGGTCTCGCTGCCCGCGTCGGTACCGATCTCCGGGATCTCGTTGCCCACGGAGTACAGGACCACCGAGGGGTGGTTGAAGTCCTTTCGGACCATGAGGCGGATATCGTTTTCCCAGCTCTTGTCAAAGTCCAGGGAATAGTCCAGGTCACACTTACTGCGCTGCCACATATCCGAAAACTCGTCCATCACCAGCATGCCCAGCTCGTCGCAGACCCGCAGCAGGGCCGGGGCCGCCGGGTGGTGGGACATGCGGATGGCGTTGAAGCCGACCTCCTTGAGAAGGGTGATCTGCCGGCGGTGAGCGTCCTCATAGGTGGCCGCCCCCAGGATGCCGCTGTCGTGATGGATGCAGGCGCCCCGGAGCTTGACGCTCCTGCCGTTGAGGCGCAGGCCCCGGGCCGCGTCCAGAGAGAGGGTGCGGATGCCGAAGCAGTCCTCCGCCGTGTCTATCGTCTCCCCGTCCTGCGTGAGGCGGCTCTCCACCCGGTAAAGGCTGGGAGACTCCACCGACCAGAGGGCGGGCTTCGGGACCAGGATCCGCTGGCGCAGGGTCCGCTTTTCCCCTTCCTTCAGGAAGAAAGGGCTTTTTTCCGCAGCTGCCTCTTCGCCCTTCTGATCCAGGATGCGGCTCACAAGGCAGAGCTTCTTCGCGCCGGGGCCGCGGTTCACCACCTCGGTCTCGACGCGGAGCACCGCCCAGTCCGCATCGGCGGTTTCCGTGCTGACGCGGACGCCCTCCGGCTGGAGATAGACCGTCTCCGAGTTGAGCAGGTACACATCCCGGTAGATGCCGCTGCCGGAGTACCAGCGGGAATTGGACATGCCGGCGTTTTTGACCTGGACGCGGATCTCGTTGTCCCCGGCGTGCAGCCAGGGCGTCAGGTCCACATAGAAGCCGGTGTAGCCATTGGCCTCGCTCCCGGCCAGCTGCTCATTCACATAGACCATGGCGCGGCAGTAAACGCCCTCCAGCTTCAGAACGTGCCGGCGGGCAAGCTCCGCCTTTTCCAGGCGCAGGAGCTTGCGGTAGGTATAGTTTCCCCCGCTGCGGTAGCCGGTGTTGCCCTTGTTGGGGCTCATCGAATCCGCCGGGCTCTCGATCATGGCGTCATGGGGCAAGGTCACGTCCCGGGCGTTTTCCGGAACGCCCCACACCAGTGCGAAGGCGTCCCCGTCGGGCCAGAATTGCCAGCCCTCGTTCCATTTACTCTGCTTCATAGTTCCCTTTTCCTCTGCTTACCAGTCTTTGGCGATGACCACCGCCGCAAAGTTGGGAGAGAACATTTCCGTCCCGGCCAGGGCGCAGATCCGCGGCTCGCGGTCGTCGTCCAGGAAGGACGCAAAGGGCTCTCCCTTTTCATAGTCCGCCTCCAGCGCCGCCCGCCGGAACCGCGCCAGATCCCCGTGATCCATGGGCTCCGGCATGTGTCCTCCCAGATAGCCCTTGACCGGCACGGCGTCGATGCGATCCAGCATGGCAAGATAGCTCTCCTTGCCCGTGGATTCCTGCAGGAACAGCCAGACAAAGGGGTTCGCGGCGTCGCCCACAAAGAGAAGCTGCTTCTCCCGGTAGTATACGGAGATGCCCCCGGCAGTGTGGCCCGGCGTCTCGATCAGCTCCAGCGTGGCCCCGCCCAGATCAAAGCTCATGCCCTCCCGGGCCTCCACCAGTCTGCCCGGTCCCATAGCTTCATAGCGGGAGGCGTCGAAATCCTCCGGCAGGGCGTTGACGGTCTCTCCGGTCTCAAAGTTCACGCTGTGAGACAGGCGCTCGGCGTTGTCGCGGCGCATCTCCGGCGCCGCGTGCTCCCGCGCCAGTTCCATGTCCTTCGGATGGATGTAGCAGGGCGCGTCAAACTGGGCGTTTCCGCCCATGTGGTCGCAGTGACCGTGGGTGTTGAGGATCAGCAGCGGGAGCCGGGTGATCTCCTCCACCGCAGCCTTCAGATCCCCCAGGCCGTAGCCGGTGTCGATCAGAGCAGCGCGCTCCGTACCGACGACAAGATAGGAGAAGACGTTCTCGGGGCTGCCGATGCGATAATAACCGACCCGTTTTTTGATCTGATAATAGGCCATCATGCTTCCTCCTCCCGGTGATAGCTGCCGGACTTCAGGGTCTGCACTTTCCCGCCGGGAAGCCGCAGCTCCGCCTCCGCGCCGAAGGGCACGCAGAAGTCATAACAGAGTTTGCTGCCTTCATAGCGCCAAGCGCTGATGAAGCGCCCCGCCGCCGTGTCCAGCTCCACCTTGGCCCGGCCCAGTCTCCGATCCGGCCGGGGCTCCAGCACCGCACGGCGGTAGCCCGGCTCCGCAGGCCGCAGGCCGCAGAGCCAGGAGATCATCCAGCCGGCAATGCTGCCGTAGGTATAGTGGTTGAGGGAATTCATCCCCTCGGGATTCATGTGTCCGTCCGGCAGGACGGAATTCCAGCGCTCCCAGATCGTGGTCGCGCCAAGCTTTACGCTGTAAAGCCAGCTGGGATAGTCCTCCTGCAGCAGGAGCGTGACCGCGGCGTCGTGGTGCCCGCTCATGCTCAGCGCCTCGCAGAGGATCGGCGTGCCCACGAAGCCGGTGTTCAGATGATCGCCGTTTTCCGCCACCAGCTCCCGCAGGCGCTGTCCCTGGGCCGCAGGGGCTTCCGTCAGGCCGAAGACCAGCGCCAGGGCGGCCGCGGTCTGGGTCCGGATGCGGCAAAGGCCGTTTTCGTCAAAGTATTTTTCCCGCAGCGCCAGCAGGATCTCCCCGGCAAGCCGCCGGTATTCCGCCGCCTCCGGGAGCTGCAGAATGTCCGCCGCCTCCGCAACGATCTGCGCACAGCGGAAATAGTAGGCGCTTGCGATATAGAGCGGATCGGTGGCGCCGAAGGGGCCGGGCTGCGGATTATCCAGGGCCAGCCAGTCGGCAAAGTGGAAGCCGTCCTTGACCAGATGCTCCCCCCCGAGAGCCTCCTCCCGCCGCCGCTGGCAGTCCACCCAGGCCTTCATGCCCGGATAGCACTCCTGCAGCAACTCCCGGCTGCCGTAATAGCGCCAGACGTTCCAGGGGATGATCACGGCCGCGTCCGCCCAGGGACTGGAGCCGTGCTCCCCGATCATGCCCTGCTTGATGCGGGGCACCACGTTGGGAACGCTGCCCCCCAGGGCGCTCTGCTCGGCGCGCATATCCCAGAGGAATTTCCGGTAGAAGGCGGGCATGTACAGGCTCTGGCAGGCGGTGGCGGAGATGGCCTGGGCGTCGCCCGTCCAGCCAAGGCGCTCGTCCCGCTGGGGGCAGTCGGTGGGCACGTCCAGGAAATTGTCCTTCATGCCCCAGAGGGCGTTCTGGAAGAGCTTGTCCACAGCCGCGCTGCCGGTGTGCAGCGCTGCGGTCTGGAGCATGGCGCTGCGCAGATGCACGGCGGTGAAGTCTTCCGCCCGGATGGGGCAATCGCAGTCCACTTTCATATAGCGAAAGCCGAAGAAGGTAAAATGCGGCCGCACCCGGCGCGCCGTCCCGTCGGAGATATAGGTAAAGCGGGAGACGGCCGTGCGGTAATTGTCATGGTAAAACTCGCCGTCCTGCAGGATCTCCCCCGCAGTGAGGGAGATGCTGACTCCTTCCGGCAATTCACAGGAGAATTGTACCCAGCCGGTCAGGTTCTGCCCGAAGTCCAGAACCGTATCGCCCTTGGGCGTGTGAATCAGCTCCTTGACCGGGAATCGGTCATAATCCACGATCGGCAGGGACACCCGGTCCTGCAGCGGCCCGCAGCCTTCCGGAGCGGCAAGGATCGCCGGGCCCAGCACCGCAGGCTCTGTGCGCGCATCCCAGGTTTCCCCGTCATAGATGTTGGCAAAGCGGATGGGCGAGCGCAGCTCTTCCCAGCTCTCGTCCGTGGCGGCGAGCAGCGCATCGCCCTGCCAGAGCTCCGCGACGGCGTAGAGCCGGTCGCCGTAGAGGTTCGTATAGCCGCCCTCAAAGCCCAGTCGGCCCTTGAACCAGCCCTCGCCCAGAGCGATGACCAGGCTGTTCTCCCCCTCCCGCAGCAGCGCCGTCACGTCGTAGGTTTGAACCGCCAGATGAAAGTCGTAGGCGTGATAGCCTGGGGCCAGGTACTCGTCGCCAACCTTCGTGCCGTTGAGATAGGCCTCGTAAACACCCAGGCCGCAGAGATAAAGACGCGCGGCCCCCTCCCGCTTTTTGCAGGGAAAGCGCCTGCGCAGCAGGGCGGAATTTCGATCCCGGGCGGGGCTGATCCAGCGGCCCGTCCAGGGCTCGTCCCGCTTGCCGGTCTCGAAGGAAGAGGAAGCCTCAGCCCGTTGTCCGTCCGCGGTCGCAAGGCTGATCGTATAGTCGTAATGTGTCCGAGGACGAAGCCGCAGGGGCACGGCCCAGCCCAGGCTGTCGGCCGAAAGCGTCTCGCCGCTGTCAAAGACGGTCTCTCCGCCCGCGCGGATGCGCAAAGTATAAGCCCGCGCCTCGTCCCCGTCGCCCTTCACGATCCAGGAAAAAACAGGCTTCTCCATGGCAAAGCCCAGGGGCTCCGTCAGATGGCAGACGCGCAGATTTTGAATCTTGATCTCGTTTGTTTTCATTTCAGTCCCGCCTGCACAGAAGATTTCGGATCTCGGTGCCCTTGGAGAGGTTGCCGTCCACCCGGATCTGACCGCTGAGGAAAAGCTTGTCAAAGTTCAGCTCGCCCCTGGCCATGGCAAGCAAATGGTCGAAGTTCGCGGTCACATAGGCGTCCGCCCCGTCATAGGAATAGGGCTCCATGCGGAAGGGCTCCCGCTCCTCGTTGGAAAAGCGCACATATAAGATGCCGTCTGTCCGCCCGGTCACATGGATCTGTACCACCCGCTGATAGTCCGCGGTAAAGATGCCGTGGAAGCGTTCCCGGTTCTCCGCGTCCAGCTCCACGTAGGCTTTCTTCAGCTCGGCAAAGGCCTCCTCGAAGGGGACGGCGCTTCCGCTCTCCCCGTCGAAGATCTCCACGTACATGCGCTGGTAGCGTTCCGCGCTGCGCTTCCAGGAGAAGTCCTTCGCCATGCAGCGCCGGCGCAGCAGGAAGAAGGTCTCCTCGTCGCAGAAGTAGACCCGCAATGCGCTCATGATGGCCAGCAGCAGATCCTTCCCCTGATAATTGGAGAAGGAGAAGCCGTCGCCGATGCCGTCAAAGTCGCTGTAGGGCCGGACCGAGTCCTTGAGGCCGCCGGTCTCGTGAACGATGGGAATCGTACCGTAGCGCATGGCCATCATCTGACTCAGACCGCAGGGCTCAAAGCGGGAGGGCATCAGATAAAAGTCCGAGCCCGCAAAGACCTCACTGGCCACCTGCTCGGAGTACTTGTCCGAAAAGCCGAACTGCCCCGGCCAGCGCCGGCAGCACTGCTCAAAGTATTCCACATAATGGGCGTCGCCCTGGCCGAAAATGATCACCTGCACGCCCAGCTCCATGAGCTTGGGCAGGATCTCCCGGATCAGCTCGATCCCCTTTTGCTCCACGAGTCTCGCGACCGAGCACAGGATCGGGAAGCGCGGCTCCTCATCCAGCCCAAACTTTCGCTGGAGCGCCGCCTTGCAGAGAGCCTTGCCGCGCATATCCTCCGCCGAGAAGGCAAAGGGCAGGCGTTTGTCCAGACGGGGGTCATAGTGATCCATGTCAATGCCGTTGAGGATGCCGCGCAGCTTGCTGTCCACCAGGTCCGCCACGCCCTGCAGCCCGCAGCCGAAGGCGGGATAGTGCAGCTCTCTCGCGTAGGTGGGGGAGACGGTGGACACCGCGTCCGCCATCAGCATGGCCCCCTTCATCAGGTTCACGTCCTGCCGCCCCTCGTAGAGATAGCCCAGGCCGCCATCATACCAGCCCCAGGGCAGGCCGAAGGTGTCCTTCAGCTCGTTTGCGCCATACTGGCCCTGATAGGCGATGTTGTGGATGGTATAGACAGTCTTGACCTTTTTCAGCTCGCTCCGGTAGACGGTGTCGTTCTTCAGATAGATGATAGCAAGCGCCGTCTCCCAGTCGTTGCAGTGCAGGATCTCCGGGAAGAAGTCCAGCTGGTCCATCAGATCAATCACCGCCCGGCAAAACCAGGCAAAGCGCAGCTTGTCATCGTTATAGCCGTAGAGCTTCGGCCGGTCGAAGAAGGGGTCGTTCTCCACGAACCAAACCGGTACGCCGCCCCTCTCCCCCCGCCAGAGGGCGCAGGGATAAGCGGTTCCGTTGAGGCTCACAGAGCACTCCCTGACGCGGCGCAGCTCCTGCCCGAAGCGCTCCTTGACGCAGCGGTAGAGCGGCGTGATCACCGCGATCTCATTCCCCTCCGCCTGCAGCGCGGGGGGCAGAGAAAAGGCCACGTCGGCCAGGCCCCCGGATTTGGAGAAGGGGGCGCATTCACTGCTCACAAACAAAATCTTCATGGGCTCTTCCCTCCGTATTCCGAATTGGGAGAGCGCAAGCGCTCTCCCGGTCCGGTCTCATATTACAGCTTGTTCACGTAGTCGATGACCGCCTGGGCTGCCTTGTCGCAGCCACCGCTGCGGTGCATTTCCTCGGCCATGGCCCGCGCCTTTTCACCGTAGACGGGGTTCTCGATCAGCTCGGTCAGAACCTTACGCAGGCTTTCCTCGGTGACCTGCTCCTTGAGCAGCACGCCGCTGGTGATGCCGAGTTCCTCCATGCGGTGGGCGGTGAAGATCTGCTCGTCCATCTGGGGGATGCACATCATGGGCACGCCGTTATAGAGGGCCTCCATCACACTGCCCACGCCCGCGTGGGTCAGGAAAAAGCTGGTGTGCCGCAGCACCTCCAGCTGGGGCGTGAAAGCCATGGTGGTGACGTTGTCGGGGATCTCGCCCAGATCCTCGGGCTTGATGGTCTTGCCAATGGAGCAGAGGACGTTGACGTCCAGATCCTTCACCACGGGGAAGAGCATCTTGTAAAACTCCGGCCAGTTGTTGAAAAGGCTGCCCAGAGAGGTATAGAGCAGGGGCTTTCCGTTCTTCGGCGGCTGCCAGCTGCCGTCGCCCGCCCGGGGCGCGATCTGCGCGCCGGCAAAGAAGAAGCGGTCACCAAAGCTCTCGCCACCGGGCTGGAACTCCCGCGTCAGAGTGGAGATGTTGAAATCCGCGGTGGCCTCAAAGATCTCGCTGGGGGTGAGCAGCGGACCGCCGTACTCCTTCTGAAACTCCTCGGCCATCTTCAGCGCCGCCTTGCGGGCGGGAGAATCCGGGAACTCCGGCCAGGTGCGGAAGATGGAGAAGTCCTTTCCCGGGGCATAGCTGGTGAACATCATGATCATGGGGATGCCCAGCTTTGAGGCGGCGAGCCGCCCGGCCAGGGCCATCTCATCGGCGATGATCACGTCGGGGCGGTTCTCCTGAAGGCCCTCCATGATGGCGTCGATGGCCTCCTTGGCCATGCCCAGGAAGACCAGCGGGATCACCGCCAGGAATTCCTCTTTGCCCATGTAGGGGCCGGAGTAGCGCTCCTGCACCTCGGGGAAGACGCGCAGCCTCGCCCCGGTCATCTCCACCTGGGCGCGCTGGGATTCGGGGGCGTAGTAGTCCACCTCCACGCCTTTTTTCACAAGTTCGGTGATCATCGGCAGGCTGGACAGGATGTGTCCGCCGGAGCCCACAGGAATGTATGCAGCTTTCACGTTTATCCCTCCGTTTATTATCCGTTCAGTTTTCCGTCAAATACGCCGTTGACCCAGGTGCAGAAAAGATCCTTCCACTGGCGGCAGGCCGTCAGATCCGGCGGGGCGAAGGGCCCCACCTGACGCGGGATGCAGGCGCCGAAGCCGTGGCCGCCGTAGGGGAAGAGGTGCAGCTCGCAGGAGACGCCGGCCTTCGTATAACTCTGCTGCAGCTCCACCAGGAAGGGAGGCGGCACCACAAAGTCGTCCGCACAGGCGCAGAGGAAGACGGGCGCGTCGCCCGGAAGCACATGGGTGCGCAGGTCGTAGCGGTCGGCAAAGGCCTCCCGCCGCGCCGGATCCTCATAGAGATCCCGGCCGCCGATGACGGCGGTGATCTTGTCCCCGTGCATGCTCACGGCGGGATAGATCAGGCCCAAGGCATTGGGTCTGCCGTCCACAGCGTCGACCTCGTCCGGCTCATAGCCGGGCCAGTCCACCGGCTCGTCCCGGAAGCACAGGGCCTCCACACCGGCCAGGTTCCCACCGGCGGAGAAGCCCGCCAGCGCGATCTTTTCCGGATCCAGGCCGTATTCCGCCGCGTGATAGCGCACGTAGCGCACGGCCCGCTGGGCGTCCAAGTACATCAGTGGAGCCCGGTAGGGATAGCTGCGGTACCAGAGCACAAAGGCGCTGATGCCGGCAGCGTTGAGAAACTCCGCCACCTCCTGGCCCTCGCTGTCCATGGACTTGGTCAGGTAGGCCCCACCGGGGCAAAGGATCACGCAGCGGTCGCTGCCGGGAGCCAGGAAGGGGATCAGCAGGGGTTCGTCGGAATAGGTCTCCTTAGCGTAGCCGTGCTCCATCTCCTGATCCCAGACCATATAGTCGTTTCCGCGCAGGTCGCCCAGCTCGTCGCTGCTCTTGTCCCAGATGCCGGGGTATTTGGTGAACACATCCTCCATGGTCAGGCTCTTATCGATGTGCATCACATCGCTCTTGCTCCTGCCGGTGTTGCCGGGGATATGCCCCGCTCCGCCCCAGATGGGCAGATGGGGCAGCTTCGGATCCAGTCTCATAGAGTTATCTCCTTCCAAACGATAAGATCACTGATTTCTTCGATGGCCTGTTCCAGCTTGTCCGGCTCAACGGGCAGAAAGCCCATGCCCCTGAAGTCCTCCAGGCCGTTTGTTCCGAATTCCGGGTCCTTTTCCCGGGCCATGGCGCCGAGGGGCGGCACAAGCCGGAAGAGGATCTCCAGCGCGGCTTTGTTTTCCCCCAGTTTGCTCAGCGGGGTCCTGCCGTCAAAGGGCTTGCGGTAATCCCGCGTCGGCAGATAGCATTCGTCGAAGCTCCCGGCGGCGAGCAGGATCGGCGCCTTCCCGCTGCGGGGAAGCCGCAGCTCCGCTTCACAACCAAAGGGCACTTCGGCGTGGATCTCCACCCGGCCGTCCTCCCGGATGCGCCAGGCGCACCCATAGGTCCCGGCGGCGGAGCGGTATTCCGCCCGGAGCCAGCCCAGTCTCGCGTCCGGCTCGGGGGCCAGGATCGCTTTGCCAAAGCCCGGTGCAGCGGGGCGGATGCCCGCGGCGAAGGCGTAGACAAACTCCATCACGCTGCCGTAGGCATAGTGGTTGAGGGAGTTCATCCCAGTGCCGGAAATGGTTCCGTCAGGCCCCACGCTGTTCCAGCGCTCCCAGACGGTGGTGGCGCCCAGGTTCACGGCGTACATCCAACCAGGGTATCCCTCCTGCAGCAGGAAGTCATAGGCCAGCTCGCTCAGTCCGTTTTCCGCCAGCACCGTGCACAGCAGCGGCGCGCCCAAAAAGCCGCAGCGGATATGGTACTTGTCCTTTTTCAGGCGTTCCGCGAACTGGCTGACCAGCCTCTCCCGGTCACGCCACAGCCCGAATTTCAGGGCCACCACGTAGGCGGCCTGGGTATCCAGGGCAAAACGCCCGTTGGGCGTAAAGTATTCGTTCAGGATCTCCCGGCGACTCTGCTCCGCCAGGTTCTCAAAGCGAGCGGCGTCTTCCTGCTCGCCCAGGGCCGCGGCCGCCTTGGCCGCCAGGAAAGCGGAGTGATGGTAATAGGCCGCGCCCACAAAGGCATCGTCCGTACCGCCTTTGTAACTGGTCTCGCTGGGGCCGTCCAGACCCAGCCAGTCGCCGAACTGGAAGGGCGGATCAAAGCTGTAGTGCCGCCTGGTGTCCATCCGGTCCATATAGTCCACCCAGCCCTTGATCATCGGGTAGGCAAAGCGCAGCCCGCCCAGATCTCCGAAGGCCCGGAACACCGCCATGGGCAGGAAGGCGCCCGCGTCGCCCCAGGCGCTGGCCGCGTCGGCCCTGTGGCCGATGTTGGGTACGTAATTGGGGATCGCGCCGTGGAGGAAGGCCTGCTCGTCCATCAGGTCCTGTTCGAACTTCCGGTAGAAGGCCCGGGTGTCACAGTGATAGCTGGCCGTGGGAGCAAAGATCTGGGCGTCCCCCGTCCAGCCCAGGCGCTCGCTGCGCTGGGGGCAGTCGGTGGGCATGTCGATGAAGTTGGATCTCTGACCCCAGAGGGTGTTTTCGTAAAGCCGGTTGAGCTTGGGGTTTCCGGTCTCGAGATAGCCGATCCGCTCCAGCGCGGAGGAGAGCACACAGCCCCGGAAGCTCTCTTTTTTGAGCTCCCCCACCCAGCCGCTCACGCGCACATAGCGAAAGCCGAAGAAAGTGAAATGAGGCCGGACGGTCTCGGACTTGCCGCCGGAGACGTACTCGAAGCGGGAGCGCGCGTCCCGATAGTTTTTGTTGTAAAAGTTCCCCTGCTGCAGGATCTCGCCGAAGTCCAGGGTGATTTTCGTGCCCGCGGGAAAGTCCGCGTCAAACTCGGGAAATCCCGCGAAGTTCTGGCCGAAGTCCAGCACCGTCTCCCCGGCGGGGGTGCGCAGGATCTCCCGCACCGGCAGTATTTCCGCCACCGTGATGGGCAGGCTGAGCCGATCCGTCAGATGGGTTTTTTGCAGGTTTTTCGTGGCGGGATCCTTTTCCGGCTCTGTCAGTACCTCCACCGGCTTTCCCTCGCCGGAAACGCGGCTGCGGTCCAGGGTCTCGCCGTAATAGATGCCACTGTCCACGATCTGGGAGGGGGTCCAGGTAAAGTCTCCGTCGGTGGGAATGCACTCATGGCTGCCGTCGGCATAGTCCAGGTGCAGCTCCCCGATCACGGCCATGCGGCTGCCGTAGTTCTCAGCCTGATTCTCCAGGCCGAAAACGCCCATGTACCAGCCCTTGCCCAGTAGGAAGCTCAGTTCGTTTTCCCCTTCCCGCAGCTTCTCCGCCCGGAAAGTGATGACCTGGATGCGCGTCTCGTAATTGGTAACGCCGGGCAGCAGGTATTCTTCACCCAGCTTTTCGCCGTTCACATATGCCTCAAAGAGACCCACGCCGGAGGCGTAGAGCCGCGCCCGGACAAGGCCGGGTCTGACCTGAAAGCGGCGGCGCAGCAGCGGATGGCAGTCCTCGCCTTTCGGCGCGGCGATCCAGTCCGCCGTCCAGGGCTCCTCCATCTTGCCGGTCTCAAAGTCGCTCTCCGCCTCGGCGCTGTCCCCCGCGTCGCCCCTTACACAGACACGCAGGCGATAGGCGGTTCTAGGCAGAAGGTCCGCATTCAGTTCCACACCGGCGGGATCGAGGTCCGCCCCTTCCCGCTCGGACAGGATCTGCCCCTGCTCGTCCAGAAGGCAGACCCGGATGTCCCGGGCTTTTTTGCTCGCGGTCTCCCGCACCTTGAAGGAGACTTCCACGGATGGCAGAGCAAAGCCAAGGGGGGCGGGCACGCCGTTGATTTTCAGCGAGTCTATTCTCATTCTCGTTTCTCCCTTTTGCCCCGGTTCAGAGGGCAAAAGTCTCGCCCTCGGTGACGCCGACTTCGTTGAAGGCATCCACACGGGCCCAGACCGGCTCGCCCTTCATCAGCGCGCCGATCTTCTTTTCCTGCGCGCCGAAGACCATATAGCTGTGATAGAGCTTGTCCGGCGCATAGCCCCAGAGGACGTTATAGCCCACCGCGCCGACATCACCCCAGGAGACCAGCATATCCAGGTCGCCCAGGCGCTCCGCCTTTGCCTTGGGAGCCCGGGGCAGCTCGCCCTCTCCCCTGCCGAAAACGCGCAGGCCGGAGACGCAGATCCGCTGCCGGAAGGGCACTTCCAGCACAGTCAGCTTCAGATAGCGAGCGCGAACGCCGCCCTCTGGCATCACGAAGTCGTTGCCCAGGTTGGTCTCCGCCCGGCGCTTGTCCGCGATGGTAAAATAGGTCTCGCCGTCCGCCGAGCCCTCCAGGAGCCAGCGGGTGATGCGTTTTTCGGCGTCGATATAGCGGATCTCATGGGCGATGAGCCGGTCGGCGTCCTCGGGGATCTGCGCCTCGATGCCCTCATCGGCAAAATTGATCTGCACGGCGCGCACATCCTTGATCGCGCCAAGGTCCACCCGGCACCACTCGTTCTCGCAGCCGTCCGCACGCCACCAGTCTTTGATGTTTTCGTTTGTGATCTTCTCCGCGCCGCTGCCGGAGGAGACCGTGACGCTCTTGCCGTAGGACAGGAGCATGAATTCCGGCTTCCGGAAGGCGGGGGCCTCCGCGTCCACAGGCCAGTCGCCGTAGCGCTGATCGCACCAGAGCTCGCCGTCCGCGTCAAAGCCGGCCTTCCACAGGCCGAGCCGCCGCTCCATGTCGTTGTTCATGGAGATGGACATGCTGGCCGTGTGCCAGTAGTTCCCGTTTCTGTCCGCGATGGTGGAGCCGTGACCAGCACCGTTGATGAAGCCGCCGGGCTTATAGGAGAAGGGGTTGTTCTTCGCAAAATGATAGGGTCCAAGCGGCTTGTCGGCCACCAGCACTGCGTCGCCGTAGACGTTGGATTGCGTGGCAGGAAAGGCGTACTGCAGGTAATACTTCCCCGCGTGCTTGGTCACATAGGCTCCCTCAATATAGGGGTCGTCCCCGGCAAAGCCCCGGGCCAGACGGCGCACGGCGGCCTCGTCAGTGAGTCCCTCCTTGGCACGCAGCTCCGCAGGCATCTGCATCAGGCCCTGAAACATTTTTTCAGTCTCGGCCTCGATGTCCATTCCCGCCTTGGGGCTCACATGGTCCGTACCGGTGCGCTCATAGCCCCGGGTCTTGTTGTCCATGGTGAACATGACCTGCTTTTCCTCCAGGGGCTGCATGGTCTTCGGGTCCAGCTCCACACCCCAGATGGGGGTGATGTTGGAGCAGCCCCAGTAGAAATAGAAGCGGCCGTCGTCGTCCACGAAAAGGTCCGGATCCCAAAAGGGAAAGCTCCCCTTGATCTGCTCCCAGTCCCCGCTCAGAGGGTCCTTCGTGCGGTAGAAATCGCAGGGCTCATTGCGCTTGCTGGCGGAGAAATAGAGGTAGTCCCCCGCCGCGCGCACGTCCGGCGCATAGTCGAACACCGGGATCGGCGCCTCCAGCGCATGATACTCCCAGTCCACCATGTTATCCGAGACATAGAAGCCCCGGGTCATGGAGGGGAAGAGATAATAGCGCCCCTTGAACAGCTCCAGCGTGGGGTCGGCCGCCTCCCGATAGACCGAAAGCTTTGCCTCTCCCAGACCCGGCATGTTGGGCTTCTGAAAGTTGTATTTATAGGGTAAATTCAGTGGGTTGCAGTAATAATTCCCCAAGAGGAGCACCTCATTTCTTCCGTTATTCAAAGTACCTGCGATATAAATTCAAAGTCAGCGGATCCAGGTCTTGCTTCACGTTGATCCCGTCGCTGTCAATCATATCTGCGATTTTTTGCTTTTGCTCCGCAAAACACGGCTCGTTCATCAGGCCGTAAGTAATATGCAATCCGGAAAGAAACAGGATCTCATCAGCGAGTCGCTGACCTTTTATCTGAGAATCCATTTTTCTTTTGACAGGAAATCAGAACTCGAGGTTCTTGTCAGTCTCCTTGGAGAAGACATGGGCCACCTTGCCGTCGAAGGTGAAGTGCACCGTGTCGCCGATGTTGTAGCTGCCCTTCATGTCGATGGTCGGGACGATCACGATGACGTCCTTGCCCTCGGCGTTCAGGTGCAGGTGCACGCTCGAGCCCATCATTTCGGACACTTCCACCTTGGCCTTGACGCCCTCGTCAGCCACGTCCGTGTGCTCCGGACGAACGCCCAGGGTAATGGGCTGGCTCTGCACGTCGTTGCCCAGCAGACGCGCTTCCTTGTCCTCGCTGAGGCGCACCTTGATACCGCCGACTTCCACGAAGAACTTCTCGCCCTCGCGCTTGAGCTCGGCGTCGAAGAAGTTCATGACGGGCATGCCGATGAAGCC
>CAMHDC010000008.1 GCA_946183765.1 uncultured Clostridia bacterium
ACAATACTTGGCTGGCAACGGCCCGGGAAGATAGGCAGCCGCCGGGACCCCAAAGAGTCACTCACATGAGTGACTCTTTTCTTTATGTAATGGTAATGTAAATTGTTGCCGCTTCTATTGTCGAAGCGGCTCATACGTGGTACTATGCACATAAAGAATTATAGAAGGAGATCATATCATATGTCTTCTGCAACGCAAAAGCTGTCGGCTGCGGCCCAAACCACCGGGCTATCCTATGACCTGGAAAGAAACATTCTGTATGGGGCCTTCGGCGCATATACATTCGCCGTTCTGGTGAATGCTTCCAACGTCCGGTACTGTTCCATATTCTTTCATGTAACGCGGGATGGGAATCCGTTCATCCCCAACGACGGAAAGGACATCGCCAAGGAGAGCGACAAACTAGTGCAGTTCGTAAAGCCCGCTGGGGCTGCGCCTGCCAGCTTCCTGGTCAAGCTGGATAAGGACGAGGAGGGCACCGCTCAGCGGATCCTGGACGCTCTCAACTTCCTTTCCATGGCCTTCTCCAACCGCGGATACGTCAATACCTGTGAGAACTGCCGCCAAGATGTGGCGACGGAGCCCTGCGCCGTGGGGAACGGACTCAGGTTCCTGTGTCCGGACTGTTTTGAATCCATATCCGTAAGCATGAACGACAAGGCTCATATGGAAGCCGAGACACCGGAAAACGTGCCTGCCGGTATAGTCGGGGCCTTGGGTGGGGCCCTGGTGGGTGCGATCGTAGTGGTGATCTTCGGACGTCTTGGCTATGTCACCGCCCTATCCGGCCTTATCGCGGCCATCTGCGCTTTGAAGGGGTATGAGCTACTGGCCAAGAAGATGAGCGTCAAGGGCGCCATCATATCCTGCATCGCCATGCTGGCCATGATCTACGTGGGCCATCGGGCGGACTGGGCCATCGAGGCGGCGCAATACTTCGATGTCGACTTTTTCAAGGCCTTCCGCGCCATCCCTATGTTGATCGAGGAAGGGGCCATCGAGCTGGGCCAATATCTGAAGGGGCTGGTCATGGTCTATCTGTTCGCCCTTCTCGGCGCAGTGCCCACGGTGATCAATTCTCTCAAAGGGCAGAAGACCAAGTACACCGTTCAGAAACTGAACTGACCGCAACAAAAATAGATGGGGCCTTTCAAGGCCCCATTTTTTATTATGCTTTGAATCGTATTTTGTCAATGATAGTGGAGGAACCCAAGGTATGCTGCCCGATGGTTTTGAACCCAAGGGAACGAAGAAGGGCGTCGCTCCGCTCATTGAATGGGAAGTACCCACAATGAATATAGGAAGTGGATTTGGAATGGAAATGATCTTCGATCATGGCGGAGAGGGCCTCACGCATATACCCCTGTCGTTGGTAGGGAGGGAAGGTAGCGTAGGCCAGCGTCCGCCCGTCCTTCGGAAGAGAGCGCAGTACCTCCTCTGGCAGTTCGGGCGCCACATCCAATACAAATCCCATCAGGACCTTATCCGTCTTCCGTACCAGACCGTAAGCCGTGGGAAGGGTCGAGAAACGCGCAAAAATCCGGCGGGCTTTGTCTGCGGACAGCTCCGCCGGAAATCCGTACATGCGACGCAGCTCGTCGTCCGAGATCCCGCGGATAAACGCCTCTTCATCCTGAGGAGCAAGGGGACGGAGGATAAGTCGCTTTGTTTCGATCATAGGTGATTTACCGCTTCCGGTCCGCTTCCCCCGACCAGAAGAACAGGGCCACGGTGCCGGGACCGGTGTGGCAGCCGATGACGCCGCCGATGGGGTAGATCTGGACCTTGCCGTCCAGGTGAGGGAACCGCTTCTCGACCTCGGCGGCCACCATCTGCGCCTCGTCCAGGATGTCGGACTGGCATATGTAGCACTTGCCGCTGTAATCGAGACCGTTCTCCGCCTGCGCCTCCATCTTCTTGAGCATCTCCCGGCGCACCAGTTTCTTGGAAGGGATCTTGGCCACAGGCTCCAGCTTGCCCTCGTTGTTCACGTGCAGGAGGGGGCAGATACCCAGGAGGCCGCCCACGAAGCCGGCGGTCTTGCTGACCCGACCGCCCCGGATGTACTGGGTCAGGTCTGTGGAGAAGAACCAGTGGTTCAACCGCAGCCGGTTGGCCTCGGCCCAATCCTTCAGCTCGTCGATGCTCATGCCCTCGTCCCGCAGGTCCGCCAGCTTGTCCATAAACAGGCCATAGCCGGAGGAAGCACAGAGAGAGTCCACCACATATATCTTCCGCTCCGGGAACTCTTCCCTGAGGGCAGCCGCGGCAGCCTGGGCGGAGTTGATGGTGCCGGAGATGCCGGAGGACAGGGTCACGTGGAGCAAATCTTTGCCTTCCTGCAGATAGGGGCGGAAGAAGGCCGCATATTCATCCGCGTTCACCTGGGCCGTGCGGGCGGAGGCCCCGGCCTTGATGGCGTCGAAGAGCGCTTTGGGCGGCATGCTGATGCCCAGATCATCGATCTTTTCCTCCTCGTTCAGGAAGAAATGAAAGCAAACATAGGGCATGTTCCGGGACACAAGGTGCTCCCGGCTCAGATCGGCGGTGGAACAGCAGCTCAAAATATACTCAGCCATGGACATACCCTCCAGGTCGTTTCTATGTAATAAGTAATATCATGTTATCCAATTAATGTCAATAGGTAAATGGAGGCGGGAGGATTTGCTTTTCCGCCGATCCGTGGTATACTGTCCCACAACAGGACGAAAGGAACGGTTTTCCATGCGTATCGAGACGGAACGACTGGTCATCACGGACTTCACCTTGGATATGGTCGAAGCCGTGCATCTCAATTCCCTGGACGAGGACAATCGGCGGTTCGTGCCGGACGAGGTGTTCGAGACGATGGAGGAGGCCAGGGAGACGGTAGAATTTCTCATGGGCCGGTACGGGAGCGAGGAAGGCCCCTTCGTTCATCCCGTCCTGCTGAAGACGGGAGAGAACATCGGCTACGTGCAGCTGGTGAACATCGGCGAGGGTTGGGAGCTGGGCTACCACATCGCCAAAGCCTACACCGGGCGGGGCTACGCTACGGAGGCCGCCCAAGCCTTTCTCCCCGTCATGGCGATGAAATACGGCTTGGGCTGCATATACGGCATCTGCCTTGCGGACAATCTGGCCTCCGCCCGGGTCATGGAGAAATGCGGATTCGTGAATCTTTACAAGGGAATCGGCCCGTATCAGGGGGCTCAACGGCCCATCGTCAAGAATATCTGGAAAGCCTGATCACTGCATATAATGGCCGCCAAGCGTGTAACCATGCGCCTGGCGGCTTTTTATACGTTCTGTATTATTTCCCGTCCCTGACGGCCTGGGCCAGGCTGTTGTCTACTATATCCTGGAAGGGCGGCCGGGCCGTGAGCTCTCCGGCGGCGTCTATCACGTCCACCAGCCGCTCGAAGTCCGCCGCCTCCATGACCAGCTCCTGCTTCCAGGAATCCGTCTCCCGGTAACTGCGGGCCACGATCATCAGGCTCTCCAAACTGGTGTCCGGGAAGCTGGGCTGCATGGCCCGGGCGATCTCCTCGTCGCTGGCCGTGACGCACCACTGCTGGGCCCTATAGACGGCCCGCAGGAAGGCTTTCACCGTTTCCGGGTCCTTCTCCAGCTTTTCCGGCGTCACCATGTAGGCCGTGTAAGGGATGCTGCCCGATTCCAGGCCCACGTTGGCCACGATGAAGCCCTTGCCCGCGTTCTGCATCTCGGTGGCGGTGGGCTCGAAGAGGGTCACGTAGTCCCCGGTGCCCCCCTCGAAGGCCGGGCCCATCATATTGAACTGGATGCTGTCCACCACCTCCACGTCCTCCCCGGGGATAAGGCCGTGCTGCCGCAGCACGTAGCACAATGTCATGAGGGGCATGCCGCCCTTGCGGCCGCCGATGACGGTTTTGCCCCGCAGGCTTTCCCAGGCGAAGTTGGGCTCGTCGATCCGGGACATGAGGAACGACCCGTCCCGCTTGGTCAGCTGGCCCACCACCACGGGGTGCTTCTCCTGCCCGGCGTTGTATACGTATACCGCCGTCTCCGGCCCTGCGAGGCAGATATCCGCGTCCCCGGACAGGAGGGCGGTCATGGCCTTGTCGCTGCCGCCGGAGGTGGTGATGTTCACCTGCAACCCCTCGGCTTCGAAGTAGCCCAGGTTCAATGCCACGTACTGGGGCGCATAGAACACGGACCGGGTCACCTCGTGAAGCTCCACGGTTTTCAGCGCCGTCTCCTGCTTTTGGCAGCCCAAGGGCAGCGTCGCCAGCATCAGGAGCAGCAGCGCCCCGCACAGTATCTTTTTCATGCGATTTCCTCCTTCTAGATCTCGCTGGTATTGTATGCGCCATGATCCGGCATGGTGCGCGACCGGGGGAAAAGTTGCGGAGAAAATGCAGATTTTTCGTGAGCAAGGGCAGAATGGGTTTGATATTTTCAAAGTTCTATGATATATTGCATTTGAAGAAGTATATTCAGCCTCGACTGCTGAAGGAAAGGAACCGAACACCATGGAAAACAAGGGCGGAAAGACCACACGCTTCACCTCCACCCGCAGCGAGCTCACGCCCCGCGAGGTGCTGACCACCGTCTACGCGGCCATGAAGGAGAAGGGGTACGATCCGGTGAACCAGATCGTGGGCTACCTGCTGTCCGGCGACCCCACCTACATCACCAGCTACAAGAACGCCCGCTACCTCATATTGCGGGTGGAGCGGGACGAGCTGCTGGAGGAGCTGGTGCGCTCCTATGCCCGCAAGCAGAAGCGGGACGAGGAATGATGAAGCGCATACTGGCCTTCGACGTGGGGGACAGACGCATCGGCGTGGCCGTGTCCGACGCGCTGGGTATCACGGCCCAGCCCGTGGAGACCTATCACCGCAAGGGTGGGGCGGAGAAGGACGCGGAATACCTGCTGGCCCTGGCGAAGAGGTACGCCCCCTGCACGCTTCTCTTCGGTCTGCCCCGGAATATGGACGGCACCTACGGCGAACAGGCGGAGAAGGTGAAGAAGTTCGCCCAGCGTCTCATCGACCGGTGGGACGGGGACTATGCCTTCTACGACGAGCGCCTCACCACCATGGCTGCCCAGCGGGTCCTGATCGACGCGGACATCTCCCGGGAGAAGCGCAAGCAGGTCATCGACAAGATGGCCGCCGTGGTCATCCTCCAGGGATACATGGAGAGCCATCGGAATCAGCTTTGATTTGAAAGGATAAGGATATGGAAGAAAAAGACACCATCGTCACCCTGATCGACGAGGAGAACGGCCAGCCCGTAGACTTCGATCTCCTGCTCACCTTCTCCTATGAGGGCAAGCGTTACGCTGCCCTTCAGCCCCTGGACGAGGTGGAAGGCGTGGGCGAGGACGAGATCGTCCTCCTGGAGATCGTCAAGGAGAACGGCGAAGAATCCTACCGCACCATCGACAACGAGATACTTCTCGACGAGGTCTTCGCCGAATTCCAGGATCTGTTCGACGAAGAGGACGGGGAAGAGGAATAATCCCTGTAGAAATGCGGCAACGGACTTGGCGGGAAGAGTGTCCGGCTGGGAATCCCGTAAAATCTGGCGACATGCGCGTCAGATTTTACACCTTGCGGCGCTGGCCGCCCGGTACTGCTTCGCAGTATAGGCCAGAGCCGGAAAACCCCGTCCGCAGACGGATGCTCAGTCTGTTGAAAAGATTTTCAACAGACTGAATTTTTTTTAAAAAGCCCTTGCAACGGGGCTTTTGCTTTGCTATACTATGGAAGGTTATCACGCACCTTCGCGGATCGGCGGCTCTCGTCCCTGAAATATGGGTTGCCGGCCGGATGAAGCGGGGGAAGGACAAAAAATAAAACGAGGAGGTTTGATTACTCATGTCCGTGATCTCTATGAAGCAGCTGTTGGAGGCCGGTGTACATTTCGGCCACCAGACCCGCCGTTGGAACCCCAAGATGAAGCCCTATATCTTCACCGAGCGCAACGGCATTCACATCATCGACCTGCAGATGACCGTCAAGAAAATCGAAGAGGCTTACTACTTCATCCGTGACCTGGCCAGCCAGGACAAGGATATCCTTTTCGTCGGCACCAAGAAGCAGGCTGCGGAAGCTATCGAGCAGGAAGCCAAGCGTTGCGAGCAGTTCTACGTGAACCAGCGGTGGCTGGGCGGCATGCTGACCAACTTCAAGACCATCCAGACCCGTATCGCCCGGCTCAAGACCATCGAGAAGATGGAGGAGAACGGCGACTTCGATCTGCTGCCCAAGAAGGAAGTCATCGCCATCAAGGCCGAGCAGGAGAAGCTCATCAAGAACCTGGGCGGCATCAAGGAAATGAAGAAGCTCCCCGGCGCTCTGTTCGTCATCGACACCCGCAAAGAGCACATCGCCGTCACCGAAGCCCGGAAGCTGGGCATCCCCATCATCGCCACCGTGGACACCAACTGCGATCCTGACGAGGTGGATTACCCCATCCCCGCCAACGACGACGCCATCCGTGCGGTCCGTCTCATCACCTCCAAGATGGCTGACGCCGTTCTCGAGGGCAAGCAGGGCGAGCAGATGACCGACGCCGCCGCTGAGGAAGCGGAAGAGACCGAAGAGTAATTCCAAGGAGGATTTAGAATATGGCAACGATCACAGCCAAAGACGTAGCGGCCCTCCGTGAGCGCACGGGCGCCGGCATGATGGATTGCAAGAAGGCCCTCATGGCCTGCGAAGGCGACGTGGAGAAGGCCATCGACTTCCTGCGGGAGAAGGGCCTGGCGGCTGCCGCCAAGAAGGCCGGCCGTATCGCCGCCGAGGGCGTTGTGGCCGATTACCGGGACGGCGACGTGGCCGTGCTGGTCGAGGTCAACTGCGAGACCGACTTCGTGGCCAAGACCGACAAGTTCCTGACCTTCGTGAAGCGGATCGCCAAGCAGATCGCCGAGACGAATCCCGCTGACGTGGACGCCCTCATGGCCACCACCATGGACGGCGACACCGTGGAGCATGCCGTTTCCACCGCTGTGGCCGGCATCGGCGAGAAGATCTCCATCCGCCGCTTCGTCCGCATCGAGGGCGCCGTGGATACCTACATCCACATGGGCGGCCGCATCGGCGTCGTGGTCCAGTTCTCCGCTCCCTGCGATAAGGAAGCCATGCATGACGTGGCCCTGCAGATCGCCGCGGCCAACCCCGTGTGCGTGGGCGTGAAGGATCTTCCCCAGGATTACATCGACCATGAGCGCAAGATCCAGCTGGCCAAGGCCCTGGAGGAGAACGCCCAGGCCGCCAAGCCCAAGCCCCAGGCCATCGTCGAGAAGATGGTGGACGGCCGCATGAGCAAGTACTACAAGGAAGTCTGCCTGCTGGAGCAGGTCTACGTGAAGGACCAGGGCATCGCCGTGAAGGATATGCTCAAGGCCAAGAACGCTTCCGAGGTCGTCACTTTCGTCCGTTACGAGATGGGCGAGGGCCTGCAGAAGCGGGAGGACAACTTCGCTGAGGAAGTCATGTCCCAGATGAAGGCGTAACCAAAGCGCACCACGAGCCGGCGGGACACCGTCGGCTCGACTTTTATTCTTATGAGAAGAAAAGATAGACAGATCACGGACGAAACCGCCATCCGCGCCATTTTAGACAAAGCTCAGGTCCTGCACCTCGCCATGATCGACGGGGACCGGCCCTACGTGGTGCCCCTGCACTATGGTTATTCGCTGATCGATGGCCGATTGACTCTGTACCTCCACAGCGCCAAAGAGGGGCGCAAGCTGGACGTGCTGCAGAAGAACGGCCGGGTGGCCTTCGTGCTGGAAACGGACGTTTCCTCCATCTCCGGCGGCGAGATCCCCTGCAAGTACGGGGCTGCCTACGCCTCCGTCATGGGGGAGGGGAAAGCGGTGTTTCTCACGGACCCGGCCAAGAAGGCGGCGGGGCTGCAGATCCTGATGAAGATCCAAACGGGCCGTGAGTTCACCATCACTGAGGCCATGACCGAATCGGTGGCCGTTCTGCGGGTGGACGTGGAGACCTATTCCGCCAAATCCCGGCCTTTGACCCGTTGAACGACAGAGGAGCGATCCGATGAAACGGTTGATTCCCATCCTGTTGGCCGTCCTGCTCCTGCTGGGCGTCATCGCTTGCGGGCAAAAAGAGAATGCAGACCAGGCGCAGTCTGCCGCCGGCGCCGAACCCAAGGCGGAACCGTCCGCCCTGAGGACGGTGGGCGGTTATGATGTGGTGGCGAACGCAGACCAGCGCAAAGACGAATACCCCTATGTGCTGCAGACGGAGAACTCCGTGTGGTACCTCGCCGCGGCTGACCTGGACTTGATGGGGGAGGAGGCCTTCTTCGCCGGCCTGGAGGACATCCTCCAATACATGGAGGCTGACATGGCCGACGCCCGCAAAGCCCTGACCGGCCGCATCTGGGCGGAGGTCCCGCCCATCGAGATCCGCACGGACTTCTGCGGCAAGGCCGGCGCCTCTCAGGACGCGGGGGCCTATTATAACGGCCGCGCCAACTTTATCAAGCTCTTTCACAGCTGGGATATGGCGAAGTTCGCTCTGCTCCACGAGTATGTGCACTATCTCACCATCCACTGCGCTGAGAAGAAGACCATGTCCGGCTTCTACAACGAAACCGTGGCAGAGTACGTGTCCAAGATCCTCTGCGAAAACCGCTTGTTCCGCAGCGTCGATCTTTACCATACCGAACAGCCCGAGCTGAAGTCCATGGCGGAAATCTGGGGCGATTTTGATGAGGCGAAGTATCGAAAATCCTGCCTGTCCGAGAGCGACGCCTATGCCCAAGGAAAGTATGACGGCATGCCGTTACTGTGCGTGGGCCAGTTCACCGTCTACCGCTGGCCGAACAAGCGGCTGCCTGACCATGTTTACGAGCTGTCCTACGCCGAAGCCATGTCCCTGGCCCTGTATCTCATGGAGACCTATGGGGCAGAGAAGTATATGGACAACTGGGATGTCGTCGAGGAAGACAAGCTGGCAGAGCTCTACGGGTATACCGTGGAGGAGCTGCTGACCGTCTGGAGCCAATGGAACGCTGAACAGTGCGCCAAGTTGGGGATCCGAATGGAGCAGCCGTAAGCGAAAAGGGAAAATGAACATCGCCCCGGGACGCATCGTTTCGCGTCCCGGGACTTTCTTTTTGTATAAAACGCCGCGAAGTCGTTGCATTATTCACGAAAAAGGGCTATACTTGTCAAAAATCAGCCCGGCAAACAGGGCAGTAACGAGGCAGCGATATGACATTGGATAAGGTAGCCGTCGGCAAATCCGCCGTGATCCGCACCGTGGGCGGGGAAGGGGCCCTGCGGCAGCATTTCCTGGACATGGGTATGATCCCCGGGGCGGAGATCACCGTGGTGAAACTGGCCCCCATGGGCGACCCCATGGAGCTTCAGGTCCACGGCTACGAGCTGACTTTGCGCCTTGGCGACGCCGCCCAAATCGAGATCGAGCCCATCGAGAAGCGCTCCAACCCCCACATCGGCATCTCCACCATCGAAAAGAGCGAGCACCCGGGCCTGGGCGAGGGCGGCAAGTACCATGCGAAGGGCGACGGCGATCCTCTCCCCGAAGGCGCCACCCTCACCTTCGCTCTCGTCGGCAACCAGAACGCGGGGAAGACCACCCTCTTCAACCAGCTCACCGGCGCCAACCAGCACGTGGGCAACTTCCCCGGCGTCACCGTGGATCGGAAGGACGGCGTCATCAAGGGTCACCCTGAGACGTTGATCACGGACCTCCCCGGTATCTATTCCATGTCCCCCTACAGCAGCGAGGAGATCGTCTCCCGCAGCTTCGTGCTGGACCAGAAGCCCACGGCCATCATCAACATCGTAGACGCCACCAACATCGAGCGCAATCTCTATCTCACTGTTCAGCTCCTGGAGATGCATATGCCCATGGTGGTGGCCCTCAACATGATGGACGAGATGACTGCCAACGGCGGCTCCGTGGACGTGAACGGCATGGAAAAGCTCCTGGGCGTCCCCGTGGTGCCCATCGCCGCCGCCAAGAACCAGGGCGTGGACGAGCTGGTCAAGCACGCCCTGCATATCGCCCGGTATCAGGAGCGCCCCACCCGCCAGGACTTCTGCGACAAGCGGGACCACAACGGGGCCGTCCACCGCTGCCTCCACGGCGTCATCCATCTTATCGAGGACCATGCCGAGCGGGCGGGTCTCCCCGTGCGCTTCGCCGCCAGCAAGGCGGTGGAGGGGGACAAGCTGGTCCTGGACAAGCTGGCGCTGGACGGGAACGAGCAGGACATGCTGGAGCATATCATCGTGCAGATGGAAAACGAGTGCGGCATGGATCGCAGCGCCGCCATGGCCGACATGCGCTTCGATTTCATCGAGAAGGTCTGCGAGGCCACGGTCATCCGTCCCAAAGAGAGCAAGGAGCGGGCCCGCTCCGAGCGCATCGACCGGGTGCTGACGGGCAAATATACCGCCATCCCCTGCTTCATCGCCATCATGGCCGCCGTGTTCTATCTCACCTTCAACGTGGTGGGCGCTTTCCTGCAGGATCTGCTGGCCTCGGGCATCGACGCTCTCACCACCCTGGTGGACAATGCCCTGACCGCCGCCGGTGTCAGCCCCACCATCCACAGCCTCATTATAAAAGGCATCTTCGAGGGCGTGGGGAGCGTGCTGAGCTTCCTGCCCATCATCGTCACCCTCTTCTTTTTCCTCTCCCTCATGGAGGACAGCGGCTATATCGCCCGGGTGGCCTTCTTCATGGACAAGCTCCTTCGCCGTATCGGCCTGTCGGGCCGCAGCATCGTGCCCCTGCTGGTGGGCTTCGGCTGCACGGTCCCCGCCGTCATGGCCACCCGCACCCTGCCCAGCGAGCGGGATCGGAAGATGACCATCCTGTTGACCCCCTTTATGAGCTGCACCGCCAAGCTCCCCATCTACGCTTTCTTCGTCAACGCCTTCTTCCCCGGCAAAGGCGGCTTCATCATGACGGGGCTGTACCTCCTGGGCGTACTTATGGCGGTCCTGATCGCCTATCTCTATAAGGGCACCCTCTTCAAGGGCGAGGCGGCTCCCTTCGTCATGGAGCTGCCCAACTACCGGCTGCCCAGTCCCAAGAACGTGATCCGCCTGCTGTGGGAGAAGGCCAAGGACTTTTTGCAGCGGGCCTTCACCGTGATCCTCATCGCCACGGTGGTGGTCTGGTTCCTTCAGAGCTTCGATCTCAGGCTCAATCCCGTGGCCGATTCCCAGGGCAGCATCCTCGCCATGCTGGCCGGTCTGCTCGCGCCCCTGTTCCGGCCTCTGGGCCTGGGGGATTGGCGCATCTGCACCTCCTTCATCACCGGCTTCCTCGCTAAGGAAAGCGTTGTCTCCACCCTGGGCATCCTTTTTTCCGGCGACGTGGCCGGAGCCCTGACGCCCCTGGCCGCCGGGTGCCTGCTGGTCTTCTGCCTCCTGTACACCCCCTGCGTGGCCTCCGTGGCCGCCATCCGCCGGGAGCTGGGAGGAAAGTGGGCCGCCGCCGTGGTCCTGTGGCAGTGCGTCCTCGCCTGGCTCATGGCCCTGCTGCTGCGCCTTATCGGCTTGCTGTTGGGGGTGGCGTAGCATGTGGCTCGATATCCTTCTCGTCCTCCTCGTCGCCGGGGCCGTCCTCCTGGCCGCCGTCAAGATCCTTCGCGATCGCCGCAAGGGCAAATCCTGTTCCTGCGGCTGCGGCGGCTGCGCCGCCCGCGACCGCTGCGCCGACCGCCCCCGGTAACCCCGCTTCTTCCTATATATATTCCGTTTCGTTGAAGCCGTACTTCGCCTCTTCACCCGGGGCAGAATACGGCTTTATCCTTGTTCTTGCGGCCCATTCCCAAACGACACAAGATACACCGCATTTCGAATAAATATCATCCATAACAATATTGAAAAACATATGGACATTTTTATAGTAGGTGTGCTATAATCGCAAATAGATTAATAGGGGATAGTATACCTTTTATTCAAATTGTGTATTGGGACTTGAACGGGGCATATAATCTGCGTTGGGTGCCGGGCGCGTTGAGATTCATATAGCTGCCAAAGGTTTGGCAAAAAATAGGTAAGGACAAAACGAGGAGGACAAGATGTTTAGGAAACGGTTTATCGCGTTGGTCATGGCGTTGACCATGTTGTTCACGCTGATGGCGCCCGCCTTCACGTTCGCTCTGGACGACGGGGAAACCCCCGACCAGACGCCCGCAAGCGACGCCGCAGGAGACACCAACGAGCAGCCCCCTGTCGCCGATCCCAACGAGGGTGGCGACGATACCCATGGCGAGGCTGACCAGGGAGAGGGTAACCTCAACCAGGGTGGCGACGATCAGCTTCCCAGTGGCACCAACCAGGGCGAAGATGATCCCGCCTCCCAGGTTCCTGTCAACGAGAAACAGGACGCTGAAGATTCTTCAGATAAGAGTGCAATAAAAGCACCTCGGCCTGTTGATACTGCGCGGATCGTTTATACAGATGGTGAATATGCAGGCTCTGCTGAAGTCTTTTCCAATCTGCCCACGGCACTAAATGCTGCTGGAACCAATACATATAAAGATGATAATGGTGATGGACCATTTGGCACTTTAGATACTGTCGTCACGTTGCTTACAAGTACAAGTCTTAGCGGCTCTGTAACGCTTCATGGCGATATAACTCTCAATTTGAGCGAGAACACGTTAACGTTCAACAATCCGACGATTACCGGCGGAACCTTGATTATCACTGGCACCGGTTCTATTCCTGGCTACAATGGCGTTGACAATTTGGTCATCAACAGCGCTTATCACATGGAGGGCAATAACGTCGTCCCTGGCGCTGTCCGTACGATTACCTTTGATCTAAATGGCGGGAATATTGAGGGAAATTCGACGAACCCAACCCAGAGCGTTGTAAATGGCACAGGTCGGGCGATCAAGCCGACCGACCCTGTTCGGGATGGGTATACTTTCACCGGTTGGTTCGATGAAGAAGGATACAATTGGGTTTTTGAAACTATTATTTCCCGCGATCTCACTTTGCGCGCGGGGTGGAACGTCATCACCTATACCATTACGTATTTGGATGAAGATGGTACCACTCCTGAGACTACGAATACTAAAACATACTACACTGTTGAGGATGAAGACTTTACGTTGGAGAATCCTCAGAATAAGGCAGACAAATACTTTGCGGGTTGGAAACTCAATGGCGAAACCGAAGCGCATATGAGTGTTACCATCGCTAAGGGAAGCTTCGGTAACCGTACCTATACTGCAACTTGGGGCGATGCCGTGGCCCGGGTCAATGGCATTGGCTATGCCACCTTTGCGGAAGCTGCGGAAGAGGCGGAAGGTACCAATACGATCGAACTGCTTGCAGATATTGGGGGCGAATACGCCCTGAAAGCAGATGAAATCCTCCTCGTCAAGAAAGGCAATTTCACTCTGACGGTCAAAGCACCCGATGGGTATGTTCTGAATACAACGGATACTGAAGGTATTACTACCTATACCGTTGCGCAGGCAGTCGCTAAGATCGGCGACACTCTGTACGCAACCGTTGCAGCAGCGCTTGCGGAAGCGGTCAGCGGCGATGTCGTGGAAGTCTTTGCAGGAACGCACGACATCCCGGCGACAGCGGTCATCCCCGAAAACGTCACGCTGAAGGGCGCGGGTAAGGATCAGACCACGCTGAAGATCACGACGACGAACGGCAGCGGTCTGAAGCTTACGAACCCGAACGTCACCATCAGCGACATGACGATCGACGGCAGCAATATCACAAGCGGCGGCTACGAGACGCTTGTGAACGTGAGAGCGGACGGCTGCGTGATCGACAACGTCGTGATGACCGGCGGCGGCCGGAGCACGTGGAACAGCTCCATTCTGGTCGAGACGCTGAGCGCAGAGCAGACGTTCACTGTCAAGAATTCCACCATCAGCGGCTCCTTCCGCGGCGTCCTGCGTGAAAGCTGCAATGCCAATATCGTGATCGAAAACTGCGAGATCGATGCGGTCTATCCGTTCAACATAGATGGCGGCAATGGAGGCAAGGTTACCGTTAACGACAGCAAGCTGCATGGATGGACGTCTTACAGCGGCGTCGATAAGGTCACGTTCACGAATTGCGTATTCAGCAAAGGCAATAGCGGCTATGACTGTGTTGCCGCATATGTTGATACGTATTTCGAGGGCTGCACGTTCGACGCAGATTTCGATGTCTATGCACAGACGTCCCCGTTCACCTTCTATTTTGACGATTGTGAGAAGGCGGGCACGGAACTGACGTTCACCAACTTTACGGAGAACTTCTCCGATTCCGACGTTTGGGTCAAGTGCGACACGTACGTAAACGATCATCTGGTCGGTGCGGTCGCAATGATCGGTGAAGGCGGAAAGGGCAACGAGTTCAAGACCGTCCAGGCGGCGGTTGATGCAGCCCATGAGAAGACCGGCGATGTGACGGTCACGCTCCTTGCGGACGTGACCGAAGTGGTTGTGATCCATCAGAAAGCAGGTCTGAACCTGACGGTCGACGGCGACGATAAAACCGTCACGGGTCAGTTCTATATCGATGGCGACGGAAGATATAATGACGCCGACACAATCACTATAAAGAATACGAAGTTTGCCTATGACGCGGCAACATACGATGACGCGTTCATCAACGTTCCGAGCACAAAGACGGCAGGCAAACCGTATACGACTGGCAAGTACAACTATGCGCACAACGTCACGGTGAGCAACTGTGAGTTTGCCGGGGAAGGCACGACGACGGTCGCCGTCCGTGTCGCTTCCAATGCAGGCGCGCACAAGGTCACGCTGTCCGGTCTGACCGTGACTGGCGGGCACAGCGTTGCGCAGCTCACCGGCGTGAAAGATCTGACGATTACCGGCTGCACCGCGACCGGCGTCAAGAACGGCATCAACATCAGCGGCGGCGAAGGGACCGCAACCGTTTCGGGCAATACGCTTACCGGTGAGGGCTACACGGTAAGACTCAAGGATAACAGCTCCATGGCAGTTACGCTGACGGACAACACGTTCAGCGGCGGTGAAGGTATCGTCAGCGATGCTGCCGAAGGCGGAACGATTACCGTTGTGGACGGCAAGTACGCCGGTCCGCTGCCGACGGATGAAAACAAGTTTACGGTTCAAGGCGGTTTGTTCACGGTTGCGCCGGTAATCGACGTTTGCGCGGAGGGTCTCTACCCGATCGCGAATACCGATCCCGAAACCAAGGATGCATATCCGTTTACGGTCGGCGATGCGGTGGCGGAAGTCAACGGAAAGTATTATACGACCTTTGCGGATGCGGCAGCGGCAAGGACTAACGATGACGATGTCATCACGCTTCTTGCGAATATCACAGATGAAGAATACACCCTCACGGCAGACGAAACCCTGAAGGTCAAGCACGAAAGTCACACTCTGACGATCAAAGCACCCGATGGGTATGTTCTGAATACAACGGATACTGAAGGTATTACTACCTATACCGTTGCGCAGGCAGTCGCTAAGATCGGCGACACTCTGTACGCAACCGTTGCAGCAGCGCTTGCGGAAGCGGTCAGCGGCGATGTCGTGGAAGTCTTTGCAGGAACGCACGACATCCCGGCGACAGCGGTCATCCCCGAAAACGTCACGCTGAAGGGCGCGGGTAAGGATCAGACCACGCTGAAGATCACGACGACGAACGGCAGCGGTCTGAAGCTTACGAACCCGAACGTCACCATCAGCGACATGACGATCGACGGCAGCAATATCACAAGCGGCGGCTACGAGACGCTTGTGAACGTGAGAGCGGACGGCTGCGTGATCGACAACGTCGTGATGACCGGCGGCGGCCGGAGCACGTGGAACAGCTCCATTCTGGTCGAGACGCTGAGCGCAGAGCAGACGTTCACTGTCAAGAATTCCACCATCAGCGGCTCCTTCCGCGGCGTCCTGCGTGAAAGCTGCAATGCCAATATCGTGATCGAAAACTGCGAGATCGATGCGGTCTATCCGTTCAACATAGATGGCGGCAATGGAGGCAAGGTTACCGTTAACGACAGCAAGCTGCATGGATGGACGTCTTACAGCGGCGTCGATAAGGTCACGTTCACGAATTGCGTATTCAGCAAAGGCAATAGCGGCTATGACTGTGTTGCCGCATATGTTGATACGTATTTCGAGGGCTGCACGTTCGACGCAGATTTCGATGTCTATGCACAGACGTCCCCGTTCACCTTCTATTTTGACGATTGTGAGAAGGCGGGCACGGAACTGACGTTCACCAACTTTACGGAGAACTTCTCCGATTCCGACGTTTGGGTCAAGTGCGACACGTACGTAAACGATCATCTGGTCGGTGCGGTCGCAATGATCGGTGAAGGCGGAAAGGGCAACGAGTTCAAGACCGTCCAGGCGGCGGTTGATGCAGCCCATGAGAAGACCGGCGATGTGACGGTCACGCTCCTTGCGGACGTGACCGAAGTGGTTGTGATCCATCAGAAAGCAGGTCTGAACCTGACGGTCGACGGCGACGATAAAACCGTCACGGGTCAGTTCTATATCGATGGCGACGGAAGATATAATGACGCCGACACAATCACTATAAAGAATACGAAGTTTGCCTATGACGCGGCAACATACGATGACGCGTTCATCAACGTTCCGAGCACAAAGACGGCAGGCAAACCGTATACGACTGGCAAGTACAACTATGCGCACAACGTCACGGTGAGCAACTGTGAGTTTGCCGGGGAAGGCACGACGACGGTCGCCGTCCGTGTCGCTTCCAATGCAGGCGCGCACAAGGTCACGCTGTCCGGTCTGACCGTGACTGGCGGGCACAGCGTTGCGCAGCTCACCGGCGTGAAAGATCTGACGATTACCGGCTGCACCGCGACCGGCGTCAAGAACGGCATCAACATCAGCGGCGGCGAAGGGACCGCAACCGTTTCGGGCAATACGCTTACCGGTGAGGGCTACACGGTAAGACTCAAGGATAACAGCTCCATGGCAGTTACGCTGACGGACAACACGTTCAGCGGCGGTGAAGGTATCGTCAGCGATGCTGCCGAAGGCGGAACGATTACCGTTGTGGACGGCAAGTACGCCGGTCCGCTGCCGACGGATGAAAACAAGTTTACGGTTCAAGGCGGTTTGTTCACGGTTGCGCCGGTAATCGACGTTTGCGCGGAGGGTCTCTACCCGATCGCGAATACCGATCCCGAAACCAAGGATGCATATCCGTTTACGGTCGGCGATGCGGTGGCGGAAGTCAACGGAAAGTATTATACGACCTTTGCGGATGCGGCAGCGGCAAGGACGAGCGATGACGACGTAATTACGTTGCTCGCAAAGATTACCGAGCCATACACCATGACGGTTGCTGGAGTGCTGAAAGTCAAAAAGGACGGTAAGACTATTACTGTCAAAGCGCCGGAAGGACCGTATGCGTTGACTTCGTCTACAGCAGACGGCATTACGACCTACACGGTTGAAGATGCGGCCATTGAGTATACTGCGGCAAACGGTACGGTCAAGTATCAGATGAATCTTGACTACACGAACGTCAGCGGCAGCGGTACTTATAAACTGCTGAAAGATATCACAGCAGCAA